>QNBS01000149.1 GCA_003644175.1 Planctomycetota bacterium
CGGCTAATCGCACCCTGTCATGGACCCTTGCCGCGCGGCCGCTCAGACCGTAGCCCGCCCAGCCCGACACCGCCACCAGCACCGGCAGGAGCAATATCAAAACGCCCAGCCTTTTCCTGCCGGCGACGTGGCTGCCGGCCGGCCAGGGCGCCGTCGGCGTTTGAATCGCGCCGAACGGGCAGGCATCCTCGCACAGGCGGCACTTGATACACTCATCCGGCGTAATCGTTACCTTCCTCTTTGAAAGCCGTGAAAACTGGCGGAGCATCAGGCCGTAGGGGCAGATGAACCGGCAGTAAGGTCGTCCGACGAACACTCCCACGATGAGAATACAAACGCCGATGACGACAATGTTAAAATTGCCGCCCAACCGGAAGAAGGCGATGAAGGGATCGTAGCGACAGATGACAAAGGCGCTGCCTGTCGCGGCAAAAAGCACCGCCGCAGCGAGATATCCCCAGGCAAAAAGTCTCAGTGCGCTCTCAAGCCAGCGCGCCACCGATATGGGCTTGAGCAAAACAACATCCTGCAGGGCGCCCAAGGGACAAACGGCGGCGCAAAACACCCTGCCGACAAAAAGTGCAAAGACCAGCGGAAGCAGGAAGAAAGCAATCGCAGTCAGCGGGATCGCGTAGCTGCCGTCAAAGATCGTAAGCACCACATTCTGGATAGCGCCGATGGAGCAGATGCACCCTTTGCGGTAGAAGCCGAAATAAACGCCCGAAAAGATCATCAGCACAAATAGCCCGCGGCGAGATCGTTTTGTGTAAGTCAGCCATGTCGCCAGAGCAAGGGCCGTCAGCAGCACAAACACGTCGGCGTACTCGCGAAAATCGCTTCGCGGCGGCGGTGTGGTTGTCGGCGGAAACTCGTAGCCCGTTTCAAAATCAGGCGGCGGAAACCGCTCGATGGCAAAGGCGTTTGCGCACAGAGCCGGCAGGCATATAATCAATACTGTGATATAACCCAGGCGTATCATCCCTTGTTGTTGACCTCCTTCAGGAGATACGGCTTGTCGGCGGGCACGCGTTTGAACGCTCCCGAAGGGCAGGCGGCGGCGATTGAACACTCGTTGCAGTTGAGGCAGCGGTCGTGGCGGACCTGCAGAAAAAACGACCCGTTGCCGAAGACGGCGCAGGCCTTGACGCATTTGGCGCAGCCGATGCACAGTTCTTCGTCGATGTTGTATTCGTAGTACGGATCTTCGATGAAGTTGCGTTCGATCGCGCCGGTCGGACAGAGTTCGTTTTCGGCGCCGGTGTTCAGCTCCCTGTACTCGGGCACGAGGTAGCCGAAGCACAGGTTGCAATAGCCGCAGATGGAATAAAGCTGCACGCACTTGACGGCCGACTTTTCCAGCACGCAGTACGTCGCACAGTTGCCGCAGGACACACAAACATCCGGGTCGATCTGCCAGACCATCTCCTTGCGGCTTTTCCTGCCGTAGATCACCCCCCCCGTCGCGGCGAGACCTGCAAGACATCCGGCCCATAGACCGTTCCGCAAAAACTTTCGCCGGTTGACGTCGTTATTCTTGCGGGTCATTGCTCTTCCTCGATTGAGCCTGCCTGGATGAAAGCGCAAGCGGCAGTCCGCACCGTGCAAAGATGCGACAGTCGCGGCAGATGTTTCGATTAATACACTTGCCGTCGTAGAGCAGGCGCCTGCGTTTGGCGACGGCGGCAATGCCTCCGGCGGCGAGCAGACCGGCGCCGCCATACCGCAGGGCCGCGGTGAATATGTTTCTTCTGTTATGGGCTTTTCGGGAATCTTCCTGCATCACTTTTCTTTCGGGCTAAATATCCTGACGATATTGGCGTGTGTATCCAGCACATACACCGCACCTTTTGAGTCCGCGGCCACATCGAATCCGCCGAATTGACACTCTTCGGGAGACCGGCATATATCCAGCGGAAGGTCGGGCGCCAGTTGCCTCGGGCCGACGACCACCCCCTTGAACCTGCCGTCGCGGTCGTAGATCTTGACGCGGTTCAATCCCTTTTCACAGGTAACAAAACTGTCGTCGCCTAAGAGTGCGATATTGACGGGATTGCAGCATCCAGAGAAACCTTCGATCTTCACGGAGGGCTCGCCCCAACTGAACTCGAAATCGCCGTCGGATGTATACGTTTCAATTCGCTGGCGTCCGGGATTGACCACTCTGAGCATGCCGTCCCTGGGAACGGCCACATCGAAATAGGCGCTCGGAATCACAAAGCCCGGAACATTCCTTTCGGTGTCCTTCTTTCCGATTCGATTGAGTTCGGCGCCTGTCCGGTCATAACGAATAACGATCCGATTGCCCGCGTCGGCGACGAAGACGTCGCCTGATTCCGACAAGGCTATGCTCGTCAGCACCGCCGAATCTCCGGGGCTCCGCCAGACGGATGTGCGCTTTGTGTCGCTGTTGTAAACTTCGACATGATCGCCCAGGCCCACATATACCAGCCCGTCTGCCGAAACGGCAAGACACCGGGGCTCGCCTGCAACGGTGATCGTCTCGGACAGGCCGCCGGTATTGTCAAATATTTTTATGACCTTGTCGCCGGCAACATATATCTTTCCCGCCGAATCCACGGCAATTGCTCTTGCCTTTTCAAAACCGGTGGAGATCGGTTCGGCTGATTCGTCGTACATGATAAGGTCCGGATCGATATACGCAAGTTTCTCGATATCGTAGGCGAAATCGGCGCTTAGGCCGCTGCCCCTTTTCCCGGTTGTGCGCATCGTCGCAAGGCAGTAGACCGCCACAACCAGCGCCGCGGCGATAACAACGCCTATCAGGATATCGGTTCCGGTCGCACCCTTATGTTTCTTCATGGCTATCCTCCCGACTTACACTATCGGATTACAGATTCTTAATTATACCTTAATTCTCACAGCAATACAATAATCGGCATCAGCGAGCACTTATATCGAGGCAGGTCATGCGGACCAGGTCCCGCAGAATCAGCCTGCCCGAGACAATCGCCATCGGACCCCATGATTCGGGTCCTTCCAGGACCTGGGCCCGGTCAAGTTCGGTGTATCCGTTCGGCGAGGCCTCGACGATTCGCAACAGGCCGTCGTCATCCATGGCGTAAATCATGCCGTCGGCGATAACATAAGGGCCATGGCCGAACTTGTTGGCGCTGGTGCTGCTCCACAGCACATTGCCCTCAAGGTCAAGACACGCCAACTGCACCTTCTTGTCCATCCCCACGCCATAGATATGACCGTTATAGAATATCGGCGTTTGCTGCATCGACCCGAACACTTTGGCATCGTGAACAAATTCTGACCTGGCGGCAATCTTTCCATCCTCGACAGTGAGCCTCAGCATCGTACAGCCTAAGTCGTACTGTCCGTAACCTGCCGTCAGGAATATCCTGTCGGAACCGATCACGACCGGGCTGGGAGCGCTTATCTGCATATGCCAGTCGGTGTACTTCCACAATACGGCGCCGTCGACGGCCCAAACACCCACAACACCGCCGTCGGCGGAGTACACATAGAATCGCTTGCCGTCAAATTCCATGGGTGCTATCGAGGAGTGTGTCATCGACCAATTGTCGGGGTTCGGCGTCTTCCAGATAATCTCGCCGGTTTGGCAGTCAACGGCCATCATGAGCACTTCGTCGCCGCCGGGGGCGATTATCGCCTTGCCGTCGTCAATCAGAGGGCACTGAGCGGTGTACCACAGCGGCACTTTTGTGCCGAATTCACGGACGAGGTTGTACATCCAGCGAAACTCGCCGGTCGCAGAATCCAGGCAGGTGACATGGCACTTCGGCCCAATGGCCACAACATACTTTTCCGTGACCGCAGGTATCGTTCGGCTCATGCCGTGCCGCCGGTTGAGTTTGATGGGATAGGAATATCGCCAGATATCTTTGCCGTCGTCGAGCGACAGGCATCGAATGACATCCGCCTTGTTTGGGCGGTCATAGTCGAGCAGATAGACCCGGCCGGCAAAAACCGCGGCGCCGGCAAAGCCTTCGCCCACCTCAATAGACCAGATCACAGGCGGGCCTTCATGGGGCCAGGAACGCGCAAGGGCGACTTGGCTTTTGCCCACGGCGTCGAAATTCTCACCCCTGAAACGCGGCCATGTTCCGGTGATCTTCGAGGGCTTGCCGTCGAATGTCGTAAGCTGTCCGGCGATCTTGACGGGGCCGCTATCATAGGCGACCGCAGCGGGCCTCTTGTCGCCTCCGGGGAGCCTGGGCTCGAACTCGACATCGGTCCACAGCCAGTCAAACAGCAGGATAACGGCGAGAACTCCCACGGCCGCCGGTATGAGTTTTTCGGGTACAGGTATCTTCATTGGCTCGATCGGACAGAGTGAACGCTATTCATTTCGGATGGCATCCAGCAGGTTGCCCTTCATTGTCATTGCGCCGGCCAGGCATATCCAGACAACGGCATTGATCGCAATACAGGCAATTACAGCGATTAACATCGCATACGGCAATTCGGCGCCGGGCGAGGCGATGGCCGGGGCGATCGAAACCAATGCCGAGACTACGCCCACAACCAGACCCGCGACAACAAGCAGCAGATGTTCATACAGAACCATCCTCTTTAGCGCGCCCGTAGTGAAACCTACGGCACGGAGCATGCCGAGTTCGCCTCTCCTCTCGAAAACGTTCAGGAGCACCACTAATGCAAGACCCACACTGCCGAGAACAAGACCAAGGCCCCCCAATACCTGGAACATGGAAAGATAGGTGTTCTTGACGGCATTGAGATCGTTTATCCGCTCGACTGTGGGCGTCAGTTCCATGCCGAAGTCGCTCAATCCGCGGCCAAGCGCCCGCTCAACGGCAGCGATATTGTCTTTGTCGGCGTCGATCAGGAAGGCCCCAAAGCCCGCCTGGGAAGGAAACCGCTCGATGAATTTGTCGGCGGCGATCACGAGTGATCCCTGCAGGACCGAATTCTGGAGCCCTCCCACCAGACGCAGTTTGAAGGTGCGCCCCCGCTCGTCGGTATATTCGATATCTTTGCCGACGCTCGTTCCCAGAAGCCACTTGATCATTTCGTCGTCACCGACCGCCGGCACGACATCAACGCCCAGGTCTTCGTTCAGCAGTTCCCAGCCGTCGGCAACATCTGCGTCTTCGATGGTTTCGATGAATTTGAATCGCTCCTGCAACTGTTGCGGCTCGACACCGAGCAGTCGCGGCCGCTGCGCCCGGTTGAGGTTGAGGCAACTGGCGTCATCGCCCTGGCGCAGGCGGAGTTGAACCACGTGCAGGTCCTTGAGAGCGTCGTCATCCAGCCCCAGCGCATCCCGTCCCTCGTCGCTGCTCAAATCGTGCAGGACCGGCGCCGCCGATTCACCGAGAAATGCAAAACCGCCCGTTCCGGAATCGGTCTTGTGCGGGTCGGTCATGGGACGTTGGCGAAAAGCGCCTATCGAGATGACAAGAAAACAGCCACAAGCCAACAGCGCAACCACCGCCATGCTTCGCCCGCTTCGCCGCGTGGTGTTACGCAGGGCCAACTGCCCGATGGACCTCAGTCCGCGACCGCCGCGTCCGACAAGAAATCTCAGCAGGGCATAAACTACCGCAAGTCCGGCGGTCAGGAGCAATGCCCCCGAGCCGAAGAAGGCGCCGCTTGCCGACCCGGCCGGACCTCTGCCGAAAACATACAGTATAATCGCCGCGGCCAATACACACACACCCGCAAGACACAACGCCGGCTTGCCCCTGGACGCCGACGACCGTGCGCCAAACTGCTCTTGCAGATTTCCCGCCAGGGCCTGGCTCGCCGGACGACGCAACTGCCTGCTTAACGTCAGCAGGATTGCAAGCACCGAAACGATAACGCCGGCGCAGATGCCCGTCAGCAGGCCCACGGGTGAGGGATAAAAGCCGATGACCGAGCCGCCGACGGCGGACTTCCAGACAGTCGACAACCCCCACAGCATCACCGCCGTATACAACAACGCACAGATCGCACCGGCCGCGGCGCCGCCGGCGGCGATTGTTACCCCTTCGAGCAGATAGAACCGGCGTATCAGTTTGCGCCTAAAGCCCACCGCCACCAGCAGACCCGATTGGCCGCTGCGTCTTTCGACTCCGAAGACGAAGAC
>QNBS01000150.1 GCA_003644175.1 Planctomycetota bacterium
ACAACAGGCTGGCGGGCAAGATCAAATATGTCGGCTTTGACAGTTCGGAGATGCTCGTCAGAGGTCTTAAGGACGGCCACATCCACGGGCTTGTTCTCCAGGACCCGATCAACATGGGTTATCTGGGCGTCAAGACCGTCGTGGCGCATCTGCGAGGCGAGCAAGTGCCCGAGGTCATCGACACGGGTTCGGAGGTGGTGACGCTGGAGAATATGAACGACCCTAAGATGAAGAACCTGCTGGAACCGGACTACAGGAAATGGTTGGGCGAGAATTAACCGACACAACAAGTGCGCCCCGTCTTGAAATGCAGGGCGTCTCCAAGCGATTCGGTGCGACGATTGCGCTTGCCGATGTCGGTATCAAAGTCTCACCGGGGCGTGTTCATTCGCTTGTCGGCGAAAACGGCGCCGGCAAGAGCACGTTAATGAAGGTGCTTTCCGGCGCCGTCAAAGCGGACGCCGGTCGGATGTGGCTCGACGGCAAACCATTCTCTCCGGGCAATCCCCTTGACGCACGTCGTCAGGGCGTCGCTATGATCTATCAGGAGCTTTCGCTTGCGCCGCATCTTACCGTTGAAGAGAACGTGATGTTGGGAATGGAGCCCGCGGCGGCGGGTTTTATCCGCCGTGGCCAGGAACGCCGGCGTGTTGTCGAAGCGATCAGTCATTTTGACCATCCTGAGATAAGGCCTGACGTTAAAGTGAGCAAACTGTCGGTCGCCGCCCGGCAATTAGTGGAAATCGCCCGTGCGCTGGCCATCGGCTGTCGCGTTCTCGTTCTCGACGAGCCTACCAGCAGCCTTACCCGGCGGGATGTAAAGCGGCTGTTTGAGCTTATCGAGCATCTCAAGAAGGAGGGTATGGCGATTGTCTATATTTCGCACTTTCTGGAAGAGGTGCAGCAGGTGGCCGATGAGG
Organism: Planctomycetota bacterium; assembly: GCA_003644175.1. Taxonomy (GTDB): domain Bacteria; phylum Planctomycetota; class Phycisphaerae; order Sedimentisphaerales; family Anaerohalosphaeraceae; genus B28-G16. The sequence continues at coordinate 921 of QNBS01000150.1, forward strand.
TTACGGTGTTGCGCGACGGCAATGTTGTCGGGACGAGGTTGCAGTCGGAGATGACGACGGATGATATGATTGGGCTTATGGTGGGTCGCAAGGTCGAGGATCTGTATCCACGCTCTGCGCGAATACCCGGCGAAGTGGTGCTCGATTTTGCCGGACTTGCGGGAATGAAGCGCCCCGTAAGCGCCGGTTTGCAGCTTCGGCGCGGAGAGGTGTTAGGCATAGCGGGCCTGATGGGCGCCGGTCGAACCGAGTTGCTGCGCGCCCTGTTCGGTTTGGATCCCGTTCGACGGGGAACCATTCGGATGGGTGTATACTCCGGGGCTGCGACGCCGGCGCGCCGCTGGATACAGGGGATGGGAATGCTCAGCGAAGACCGAAAGGAAGAGGGCCTGGCGCTGTCGCTGGCCATCACCGACAATGTCACGCTTTCCAGACTCAGAGGATTCGGACCGATGGGGATGGTCCTGCCCCGACGACAGGAAGAGAGGACACGGCACTGGATAGACAAACTGGACATTCGCTGCCGCAGCCCGAAGCAAAAGGTGCTGGACCTTTCCGGCGGCAATCAACAGAAGGTGGCGTTTGCAAGAATGCTCCAGCACGACGTGGATGTGCTCCTGCTGGATGAGCCGACCCGCGGGATTGATGTGGCCGCCAAGGCCGGCGTCTATAAATTGATCGACGAATTAGCCTGCGGCAGTGTCGAGGCGGGACGAAATCCGCGTGCAATCATGATGGTCAGCAGCTATCTGCCGGAGTTGATGGGAGTCTGCGACCGGATAGCGGTGATGTGTCGCGGCAGATTGGGCCCGGCCCATCCGGTGAACGAGGTCGACGAACACCGGCTCATGCTGGAGGCAACCGGACAGGAGATGAACGCATGACTGACGATATTCGGGCAAACGCCGATTCACTCGAACGCCAAATGAAAATGCCATCCGGTGTCAACCGGGCAGAGTTGCTCAATATTGTCGGCCCGGTGCTGGCGCTGCTGACTGTTTACGGTTTTTTCGCCATATTTGTGCCGAGCTTTCGTTATGCCGCCAACATCCCCAATATCGCACGTCAGACGACGCCTGTGGCCATTGCCGCGCTGGGTATGACCCTGGTGATTATCTGCGCCGGCATCGATCTGTCGGTCGGGTCGCTTATTGCATTGGGCTCGGTGGTAATCGCCTGGCTTCTGGAATACGGGCACATGGACCCGCTTGTCGCCGCCGTTGGAGGGATCGCTGTTTGTGCGTTGTTCGGCATGTTGAGCGGGCTGATAATTACGGGCCTGCGCGTGGTGCCTTTCATAGTCACATTAGGCATGATGCTTCTGGTTCGGGGCATCGCAATGTTTATTGCCCGCGAACAGAAAATCGACACGCCCTATACGTGGCTGACCGAACTTATGGCCGTGCTGCCGGCGGAGCGCAAGTGGATGTGGTTTCCGCCGGGGGTCTGGATAGCGATTGTGCTGGCTGTAATTGTCGCTGTCATGCTTAGGTATACGCGGCTTGGGCGCCATATCTTCGCCGTTGGCTCCAATGAAATGACGGCGCGACTTTGCGGCGTCTCGGTTTCACTGGTTAAAGTGGTCGTCTTTACTCTCAGCGGCGTCTTTGCGGGCATTGCAAGTCTGATGTATTTTTCGCGGTTGACCGTGGGCGACCCTTCCGGCGGAATGGGATTCGAGTTGGATGTAATTGCCGCCGTCGTTATCGGGGGGGGGAGTCTGTCGGGCGGCGAAGGTTCCGTCCTCGGCACGCTCGTCGGCGCCGGCATAATGGGCGTGATCCTGGCCGGTTGCCAGCAGATGCTGCTGCCCAGTTATGTGCAGATGATTGTCACGGGTCTGATTATTATCGCAGCGGTCGCGCTGGACCGTCTGCGTCATCGTAAAACTTCTTAAATCCACTAAGCTATTAATGGAGGTGTTATTATCGAACTTGAAAAGTATTCAATGGGAATCGGCGACAGGTTTTGCCGACAGGGCAAGGCGCAACTCGACGCGATTGTAAAGGCGAAGGAAAGCGGTATTGAAATCGTTCCTGTGTGGAACAAATCGCACCGGGAGCACGGCATAATAGGGACGGTTCCGGCGGATACGCGCCTTGAAGCGGATGCGGCTGTCAGGGACCGCGCCTGGAGTGGTGCGTATTATGTGGATGCCGATCATATCAATCTTTCCAATGTCGATCTGTTCGTCGATTCCAGTGATTTCTTCACGCTGGATGTTGCCGACTATATCGGGCAGGCGCCCGATGCCGAAGACCTCAAGGCTTTTGTGGAAAAGAATCGGAAATACGTCGGTTCGCTTGAGATCGCCGGGATCGACGAGGCGATAGAGATTTCGCGGCGGGATATCGAACGCATCGGCGGCAAATTCCTGCTTGCAGTGAAAGAGGCGGGCAAAATCTATCGTCATATCGAGCAGGCTAAGGGCAAAGGAAACTTTATAACCGAAGTGTCCGTGGACGAATCGAACGAGCCCCAGAGTCCGGTCGAGATGCTGTTTATACTTTCTGCGATAGCCGACGAAGGGATACCCGCCCAGACAATAGCGCCGAAGTTTACCGGCAGGTTCAACAAGGGCGTTGACTACGTCGGCGATGCCCTACAGTTTGCAAAAGAGTTCAACCAGGACATCGCCGTAATCAACTTTGCAATTGCAGAGTTTGCGCTGCCGGCGAATCTCAAACTGAGCATCCATTCGGGCAGCGATAAGTTCTCGATCTACGCTGCCATAAGAGACGCTTTGCAAAAATTCGATGCGGGCGTTCATCTAAAGACCGCCGGTACGACCTGGCTGGAAGAGTTGATAGGCCTGGCAATGGCCGAAGGCGAGGGCCTTGAGATTGCAAAAGACATATACGCCGGCGCCCTTGCGCGCTACGACGAACTCTGCAAGCCATACGCGACGGTGATCGACATCGACAAGGCGCTACTGCCCACTCCGGATGAGGTTGGCAAGTGGGCCGGCGCGGCGTTTGCGGCGGCGCTGCGGCACGATCAGTCGTGTGCGGCGTACAATCTGCACTTTCGCCAGATGCTGCACCTGAGCTACAAGATCGCCGCCGAGATGCAGGGGCGTTTCCTCGATGCGCTGGCGAAATATGAAGATACAATAGCACCCAATGTGAGCGACAATATTTACGAGCGACACATAAGACCGGTTTTCGGGATCGCAGGGTAAATGACTTGTAAGGATATTCGTACCTTAGAGGTTTTAGCAGTTACATATTGAGATCAGAAAGGGAGGATGTATGGCAAGTTCAAATGAATCGGGTAAAGGGCGCGCCACGACACGGCGCCAGTTCCTCAAGGCGACTACCGCGGCCGGCTCGGCTGCTGCTCTTGGCGCGATGCAGCTTGCGCCTAAGGTTTTTGCGGCGGGCAGCGATATTATTCGTGTGGGTATGATCGGCTGCGGCGGGCGAAACACCGGCGCTGCAGCGCAGGCGCTGACAGCCGACAAAGGGGCGCGGCTGGTCGCGATGTGCGACATTTTCATGGACCGCGTCAAAGCCAAACGCCAAATCCTCAAGGGACAAAAGGGCGACCAGGTCACAGTGGATGACGATCACTGCTTTGCGGGTTTTGACGGCTACAAGCACGTTATCGAATCGTCCGACGTCGTGGTGATTGCAAACGCCGCCAAGTTTCACCCGCTCCATGCGATCTCCGCTATCAAGGCGGGCAAGCATGTGTTCGTTGAAAAGCCGCACGGCATCGATCCGGCGGGGATCAAGCTGATGCGACAGGCGGCCGATCTTGCAAAGGAAAATGGCCTGTGCCTTGTCTCCGGCCTGCACAGCCGCTATCACGCCGGCTACGCCGAGACGGTCAAGCGGGTTGGCGACGGGGCGATCGGCGATATCATTGCCATCGAGGAGAATTTCCTGCGCGGTCCGTACGGTGTGATCGGACGCAAGGAAGGGTTGTCGGAAGTCGAGTGGCAGTGCAGCACGCAGTATCATTTCCGCTGGCTGTCGGGCGACGATGTGGTCCAGTCGCTGGTGCACAACATGGACCGGGCCAGTTGGGTGCTGAAGGACACAGCGCCGGTCAAGTGTCACGGCCTGGGCGGAAGATCCTCGATGACCGAACCGATTTACGGTGATGTGTTCGATCATCACTCGGTCGTTTACGAATGTGCCGGCGGCGTGCGTATTTATGCTTTGTGCCGCACGACCACCGGATGTTACAACAATTCCTCCAGCGTTGTCTTAGGCAGTAAAGGCACGGCGAACATTACCCGCTGTCGCATCTCGGGCGAGAATGAGTGGCGGTGGCGGGGGCAATGCAATCCTTACCAGGTCGAGCACGATGTGCTCTTTGCGGGTATTCGTTCGGGCAAGCCCGTCAACAACGGCGATTACATGGCGCGGAGTACGCTGATAACGATCATGGGGCAGATTTCCTGCTATACGGGCAAGGAGGTTACCTGGGATCAGGCGAGTAAGTCCGACTTCTATTACGCGCCAAAGCCCGAGGATTGCCATGACGGCATGGAACCGCCGGTTAAACCCGGCGCACACGGCAGTTATCCCGTGCCTAAACCCGGTTTCACGAAAATGATTTGAGTCTGAGAATATGAATCGTACATCAATATATATGATTACGCACGCTGTGTGCGTTGCGGCGATGGCGGTCGGCGCGGTTGCCTCGCCGGACGGAGGCGTGAAAAAGTATACCGAGACCTTTGCGGCGAAGAACGGCGAGAGGTTTAGCTTTGATATGCTTCTCATTGAAGGCGGCGAGTTTGCGATGGGAAGCGCAAACGACGAACCCGGTCGGCAGGACCATGAAGGACCGCGGCACAAGGTGCGCGTCGATTCGTTTTATCTTTGCCCGACGGAGATGACGCTTGAGCTTTTTCTCGTGTATTACGAGGAGACCAACCGCGCCAAGGCGGTGCATGACAAGGCCGTCTCGGGCGATAAAGACGTGGACGCCATTACCGGGCCGACGCCTGTCTTCGGCGAGTTGACGATGGGCTACCCCAAAAATCACCCGGCGATGGGGATGACGTGGCGTAATGCGCAGACCTTTTGCAAGTGGCTTTCCAAGAAGACCGGCAAGGCGTATCGCCTGCCCACCGAAGCGGAGTGGGAGTAC
>QNBS01000151.1 GCA_003644175.1 Planctomycetota bacterium
GGCATAGACAGGCTCATCATGCTCCTGACCGGCGCCACCAGCATCCGCGACGTGGTGCTGTTTCCACTACTGAAAACGATTCAGCCCGGATAACAAATGAGTTACTTGAGTTTTTTTCTCTGCCTGAAGTATCTTCGCTGCAGGAAGATTGTTTTTCTCAGTGTCGCCGCCGTCGCCATGTCCTGTGCGCTTCTTATAACGGTGGCGAGCCTGTTCACCGGTTTCATCAATGCGGTCGAAAACGGCGTGGGCGAGCACATGGGCGACATCGTCATCGCCGCTCCTTCGGGAGCGAAGATTTCCGGGTATGACAAGCTGATTGATGACCTGACGGCCCATCCGTTTATTGACGGCGCCACGGGTGTCCTTGAGAGCCAGGGACTTTTGCTTCTGGGCAAAGGCGATGTTCGCGCGGTGAGGATATGGGGCATTGAATTGCCCCGGCGCACTTTGGTGAGCCCTGTGGAGGAGTTTCTCATCAATCCGACGCCGGAGGGGCGGCGCCTGAGTTTCGCCCTTGATGGCGACGGCGGTGAGTTGGGCGGCTTTGTGGGTATAGGCGTTGTCGCAAAGCCCGACGACAGGACCGATGAATATGACATCGCCGGCATTCGCAACGAGTTTCTCGGGCGCAAAGTCATGCTTACCACGGGTACGGTGCTCGATACACGAAATGCTCCGGGCATTGGCGTCTCGCCGGATGCCAATGCGCCGTCGGGCGCAAGATTCAAGCGAAAGGCGCTGAAGTTCGCCATCGCCAATATTGTCTACAGCGGCATGCACGAGTTTGACAGGGACTTTGTGTTTCTGCCCATCTCTATGCTCGCCGAAAAACTCTACCCGGACAGGGGCAATGTCGCCGGCATGATTCAGATTCGACTCAGCCGGGCGGGACAGAACAAACCGATTGACGCCGTCGTTGCCGAAGCCGAAGCAATCTGGCTGCGCTTCGCCCAAGGCAGATTCAACTGGGGCAGGCTCGCAACAATTGAATCTTCCAGGAAAATGCAGGCCCGCCTCGTCACCGAGTACAAAAAGCAGATGGCAATGCTGATGCTGATATTCGGCGTGGTCAGCGGGGGCGTGGTCCTCCTGATCTTCTGCATATTCTATCTGATTGTGATGACAAAGCAAAAGGATATCGCAATCGTGAAGAGCTGCGGCCTTGGCAGCGGCGCCGTCGCAATGATGTTTGTCTTGTTCGGCCTTGCAGTGGGCGCGGCCGGCGCGGCTCTTGGTGTGGGGCTGGGGTGTCTGGTTACCAGGAACGTCAACACGGTCGAACAATGGATAAGCACGGCCCTGGGGCTTAAGATATGGAAAAGCAGCACATACATGTTCAGCAGAATACCGAATGAGGTGGACTGGACGTCGGTTGTGTGGATCGTGGCCGCTGCGATTATCGCCGCCGGCGCCGGCGCGGTGATACCAGCCATCGTAGCGGCGAAGTTGAAGCCCGTTGAGATTTTGCGTTATGAGTAGCGATGTATAAACTGAAACTGGCAATTCGTTATTTTCTGAGGCGTCGGATTACGGCGATTGCTGTGGCGGCGGTGGCGCTTTGCGTCTTCATTGTGGTCGTTGTAATGACCGTGATGAACGGATTGGTGAGCGAGTTTCGCAGCAAGAATCATAACTTTGTCGGCGACTGCGTGATAAGCACGGATTCCCTGGTGGGCTTTCCGTATTACGCCGAGTTTATCGCCGAACTCGACAAGCAGCAGTTCGTGGCGGCGACCTCCGGGGTGATAAGAAGCTACGGTCTCCTGACACAGCCCGGCGCCGACTGGAATCTCGGTATCGAGATCATGGGGATAAACGCAGCGGATCACATAGGCGCAACCGGTTTCGCAAAGACGCTTCACTACCACAAATTCGACCCGGAAAACGCATTCATCCCGGCTTACAATCCCGCGCTTGTCGGCTGCGTTGTGGGTATCGACTTGATGCCGAGCAGTCGCGACCGCTCGGGCGAGTATTATCACAGTCAGAATCCGCCGCGGTATGAATTGATAATAAGCTGCTTTCCGCTGACGCCCAAAGGCGGCCTTGCCAGGGCGGGAACCGACCTCGTTAATACGCTGAGCTTTTTCTACAGCGACGACAGCCAAAGCGAACTCGTCAAGGTTGACGGCAAGATGATATATGTTCCCTTCGAGTACGCACAGAAGATGTGCGGTATGTCGGGCGAAACGCCGAGGATAAGCGCTGTTCACGTGAAGTTCACAGACGGCGCCGCCCTGGATGAAAACTGCAATAAGGTAAGACAGATGTGGCGGGCCTTCGTCGAGGCGAACAAAGACCGCCGGTATGCATCCCTGCTGGAGAATGTGTCGGTTCAAAGCTGGATAGAAAACAGGCGAAGCACGATTGGGCCGATGGAAAAGGAGCAGACAATGCTGATTCTGCTCTTCGGCATGTTAGGAATCATCACCGTGTTTGTGATTTTCGTCGTGTTTTACATGATCATCAGCCACAAAAGCAAGGATATTGGAATCCTCAGGAGTATCGGCGTACCGGAGCGGGGCGTGGTGGAGTTGTTCATATATTTCGCCGTTATCGTCGGTGCTATCGGCGCAGGCATTGGCGCCGCGGCGGGTTGCGGCGTTCTTGTCAAAGCCAATGACATCGAAGGCTGGCTGTTTGCAACATTCAAATATCAGGTTTGGGACAGAAGCATTTATGCGATAGGCGATATACCGAACAAGATTGAATTGCATGTGCTTGCAGTTATAATGCTGTCGGCTGTCGCCGCGTCGGTGGTTGGCGCATTGGTTCCGGCGATTCAGGCCGCCAGAAAGAGGCCCGCCGAGGCCCTGCAAGTCAATCAGTTGTGATCTTGTGGGGCGAAAGCAAAGGAGATACCTGAAAGATGACTGAAATTCTGCATGCCAGAGACCTGCACAAGTCCTACAAGATGGGCAAGAGCCGCCTGGAAGTGCTCAAAGGCTTGGAGCTTTGTGTCAATGCCGGCGAATTTGTTGCGATAACCGGCGCTTCCGGCAGCGGCAAGAGCACGCTTTTGCACATTCTCGGCGGGCTTGACACACCGGATGCCGGATATGTGGAGTTTGACGGCAGAAGAATCGATAAGTTCGGTGCGGGACAACTGAATCGATTCCGGAACAAGATGGTCGGTTTTGTGTTTCAGTTTTATCACCTTCTTGACGAATTGAACGTGCTGGATAACGTCGTGCTGCCGACGATGGCGTCGGTAGGCAGTCTGGGCTGGCCGGCGCGGCGTAAAAAGGCCCGGAAGCGGGCGGTCGAACTGCTGGAGCAGTTCGGGCTTGGTGAAAGGATTAAGCATAAACCCTATCAGCTATCGGGTGGAGAGCGGCAGCGGGCGGCGATTGCACGATCGCTTATGAATGAGCCGAGGCTGCTCTTTGCAGACGAGCCAACAGGAAACCTTGACTCTGAGACGGGAAATGGTATATTAGAGATTCTCGGGTCTTTGAACCACAGTGGCCAGAGTATCGTGATGGTAACCCACGATGAGCGGATGGCCGAGCGAGCCGGCAGGGTAATATGCCTGGCCGACGGAAGAATCGTCGGATGAGGGCCACTGAATGGAGAATCGACTATGGCAATGAAAATCTGGTTGGATGACAAACTTGTTGATGCCGACGATGCGAAGGTTTCGGTCTTCGATCACGGCTTGCTCTACGGCGACGGCGTTTTTGAAGGTATTCGTGTCTATGACGGCAGGATATTCGAGTTTGATGCGCACCTCAAACGCCTTTATCTCTCGGCCAAGGTTATGCGTCTGACCATGCCGATGCCCACCGACGCCCTTGCCGATGCGGTTCGACAGACCGTCGAAGCCAACGGTGTTCACGACGGCTACATTCGACTGGTCGTAACGCGGGGCGCCGGCGATCTGGGCTTGAATCCCTTTCTGTGCAAGAGGGCCTGTGTGATCATAATTGCCGCGACAATCCAGTTGTATCCGGAAGAGCTTTATGAAAAAGGCATAAAGGTGGTCAGTTCCTCGGTAATCCGCAATCATCCAATGTCGCTGCCGCCGCAGGTCAAGAGCCTCAATTACCTCAACAATATTCTCGCCAAGATCGAGGCAATCGACAGCGGTGTAAGCGAAGCGATAATGTACAACCATGAAGGATACGTCGCAGAAGCTTCGGGGGACAACGTCTTCATTGTTCGCGACGGCATAATCTATACGCCGCCGGTGCAGTCCGGATCCCTGGAAGGTATAACGCGCCGCATCGTAATCGACCTTGCCTCCGGGGAGAACATTACGGTCATGGAGAAGAATCTGACCCGGTTCGACCTGTACGTCTGCGATGAGTTCTTTCTTACCGGGACGGCGGCGGAGGTTATCGGGGTCGTGGAAATTGACGGCCGCGCCGTCGGCGCCGGCTCGCCCGGACCCATTACAAAACTGCTCAGGAAGAAATTCTTTGACTATGCCCGCTCATAAAGAAGACAAGACAACGCAGACCGCCGACAGGGCCGATTATCTCCGGTCGGTTGCCGACGAGCTTGTCGCGGTCCGGCGCCGGATATCCGCCCAACTGATTACAGGAGACGATTCCATTGACGCCATGCTCAGACAAATCGGCTTGCGCAACGGCAAGATGCTTCGTCCGGCGCTGGTGCTGCTTGTGGCGAAAAGTTGCGGCAATACTACCGAAACGCATATCAGGATCGCCGCCATTGTGGAACTGCTGCACGCCGCCACGCTTCTGCACGATGATGTTCTCGATGAGGCCCAGAGTCGCCGCAGGGCCTCTACCGCCAACTGCCTCTGGGGTAACGAGTCGGCGGTTCTGTTGGGGGACTTTCTGCTTGGCAAGGTTTTTGTCATGTGCAGCCGTCTCGAGCGGCGCGATATTGCACGGGTTCTTTCGGATACCGCCGTTGATATCTGCCGGGGCGAGTTGTCTCAGAACATCCAGCGTCGCAACTTCGACTTGACTCAAAGCCGGTACTGCGAGATCATCAAAGACAAGACGGCCGCATTATTTTCGGCGTGCTGTTATGTTTCTTCACTTGCCGCCGGAGACGAAGAACATCGAAACCTTCGCCTTCGGGAATTTGGCCTGAAGGTGGGCATGGCCTTTCAGATAACCGACGATTTACTGGACATCGTCGGGGACGAGGCCAGCGTCGGCAAGACGTTAGGGACCGACCTGGCGACAAAGAAGATAACATTGCCGGTTATTCACATGTTGAGCACTGTCGACGATGGGCGACGGCTGTCGCTGATCAAAAAGCTGACCGGGAAACTTGAACGGACGGAGCTTCGCGAGATGCTCGAACAGTCCGGATCGCTCGATTATACGCGGGCCGCGGCGCAAAGGTACTGTGCCGAAGCGGTCGCGCTGCTTGAGACTATGGAGGGCTTCAGCGATAAGGACGGCCTGCCGGCCATCGCACGCTCGATAGCAGCGAGACACTTTTAAGGGCCGGGCAATAAGAGCGGTACAATATTTTTACCTTATCCACTCGCATTTTGCGCGCAACCTCGACGCATGGCTCGGACAAATGAGCGATTCTTCGCCCTTTAAGAAGACCTGTTAGCTCTGCTATTTGGCAGAATTGGTCTGTTTAGTCGTTAGAGGCTGTTGCCCAAATACTAAGCACTAAATCCTAAATACTAAACAAGCACTAATTACCAAAATTCAAATGTTCAAAACGGCCTTGGTCGCGTCCGAATGAGCTTTTAGATTTTGGACATTGGTATTTTGAATTTGTTTAGGATTTAGATATTAGGATTTCGGATTTGAGCAACGCTCCCGGTAGTCGGTAGTCCGGGGTCGAGGGGGTCGTTTCTTTTTGTTTTTGCGTAGCGGGATCTGTTGTAAGTCAGTTCGGTTATTAAGGTTAGCGGGGAATTGGGAATTGGCTTTGTTTTGCGTAAATGGTGGACTCCCGCTTGCTAGGGAATGACAATGGGAATTGGTCGAGTAGACATACTATGGTCTTTCACTTAGGTATCATTTGTTTTCTCTGTTTCTCTTGCCTTTCGGTGTCAAGAGTGCCACACTATTTTAC
>QNBS01000152.1 GCA_003644175.1 Planctomycetota bacterium
ACGGGATCCTTTCCGACAATTCACGAGATGAATAAATTTATCCTTTCCGCCGGAGGCATTCCAACGCACACGTGGCTAAACGGCCTCTCCGACGGCGAAAAAGATATCGAAAACCTGCTCGCCGTCGCCATGAGCACCGGCGCAGCAGCCCTTAACGTCATCCCGGACCGCAATTACGGCGACGGGGTTAAAAGCGAAATACTCGCCAACCTCTACCGCGTCGTCGAACTCGCCGAAAAACTCCACCTGCCGCTCGTGATGGGGACCGAAATGAACAGTCCGGGCCAAAAATTCGTCGACGATTTCGACTCGCCGGAACTGAAGCCCCTCGCAGCCGTCTTCCTAAAGGGCGCACACATCGTCTATGCTCATTCGGTACTTCAGCGTGCGGCGCATCTGGGCTATACAGGCGACTGGGCAAAGAACAACTTCAAAACAACCGCCGACAAAAACGCTTTCTTTGAGACCGTGGGAAAAAAATTACAGCCGGCGATGCAGGACAAACTCGCAGACTTAAACGATAACGCCGATCCGCAGGAGATACTGAGACTCATCGCCGGCTGAACACAGGAATTCGCAATGCACTTTGAAATACCGAAAACAGCATCGGCCGTTCAACTTACGGGCCCGGATGAATTGACGCTGAACCGGCACAAACCGGTGCCCGCGCCCGGCCCTTACCAGATACTCTGCAAAGTCGAAGCGGTGGGGCTCTGCTTTTCCGATCTCAAACTCCTCAAGCAATTCGCCGACCACGCACGAAAGGCCGACATACTCTCCGGGATCGACCGGAAAATCCTCGACGAAATGCCTAATTACGTCCCGGACGACAAGCCCACCGTACCGGGCCACGAAACCGTCGTCCGCATCGCCGCGCTCGGCGACAAGGTAAAAGGCGTCAACCTCGGCTCGCGATACCTCGTCCAGACCGATTACAGATGGCTGCCAACGCCGAATTCCAACGCCTCCTTCGGCTACAACTTCGAAGGAGGACTGCAGCAGTACGTCCTGATGGACCAGCGCGTCATCACCTCGCCCGGGGGCGAATTATTCCTCTTGCCCGCCGCAGAAAGCCTCTCCGCATCCGCTATTGCCCTGGTCGAGCCTTGGGCCTGCGTCGAGGAGGCCTACGCCGTCAACGAACGAACCACACTCAAAACCGGCGGACAAATGCTGCTCGTCGTCGATGCCGAATTCGACGAGAAAAAATTCGCACAGTTCCTGAACCAATACGGCAGGCCGGCAAAGATTACGTGGCTGTCCCAGTCAACCGCACCCGGAGAACTCGACGTCGAAGTCGTCGCCGCGCAGAACCTCGCCCAACTGCCCGACGCTGCATTCGACGACGTCGTTTACTTCGGCGCCGATCCCGAAACCGTCGAATCGCTTTTTGCCAAAATCGCCCCCGGCGGACTGCTTAACATCGTCCGGGGCAAAGGCAGATTCGACCGACCGGTCGCCTCCGCCGTCGGGCGCGTGCATTACGGCTGTATCCGCATCATCGGAACCGTCGGCAGCGATCCCGCAGACGCCATGCAGTACATCCCTCCAACCGGCCAAATCTACGCCGGCGACTGTATCAATGTAATCGGCGCCGGCGGTCCCATGGGCGTCATGCACGTTATACGCAATATCTGTCAGAATGTCGAAGACCTCACCATCTATGCAGGCGACCTCGACCAACAGCGACTGACCCTTCTCTCGCGTATCGCACAACCAATGGCCGAGGCAAGGGGCGTCGCCTACATCCCCTACGACCCCGCACGGAATGCGATGAAGGCGTCGTTTAATTATGTCGTGCTGTTGGCGCCGATCCCCAAACTCGTCGCCGCCGCAGTTGCAGATGCCGCGCCAAATGCAATCATCAACATCTTCGCAGGCATCCCCGCACACATCACCGGCGACATCGATCTGGACACCTACATCGAAAAGCACTGCTACTTCATCGGCACCAGCGGCTCGGTGCTGAGCGACATGAAGACCGTCCTGGCCGGGGTCGAGGCGGGATCGCTCAATACCGATATCTCCGTCGCCGCGGTAACCGGTCTGGACGGAGCGGTCGACGGCATCGGCGCCGTGGAAAATCATCTCATACCAGGCAAGATTATCGTTTATCCGACGTGCGAAGGACTGCCCCTTACGCCGCTGGAGAAACTCGCAGAAACACTGCCAGACGTAGCAGCGCAACTCGACGACGGCCTGTGGAACATCAAAGCCGAAAAGGCACTGCTTAAACACTACAGCAAATAACCGACGCGATATTTGAAAGGATGGGCTCTTGGAAAAAGACAAAGCCATCGAACAAAGCTACTCTCTCGCCAGAGATGTTTACCGGCAATATGGAGTCGACACTCACGCCGCCATCGACAAGGTTAGCCAAATCCCGGTGTCGCTTCACTGCTGGCAGGGAGACGACGTCGGAGGATTCGAAAATCCAAACGCCGCTCTCGACGGAGGTATAGCCGTTACCGGCGATTATCCGGGCAAGGCGCGCACCGCAGCCGAACTTCGAGCCGACGCCGACAAGGCCCTGGCCCTCATACCCGGCACGCACCGCTTCAACCTCCACGCCATCTACGCCGAAACCGGAGGCAAAAAAGTCGAACGAAACCAACTGCGGCCCGAACACTTCAGCGCATGGATCGACTGGGCTAAAAGCAAAAACATGGGACTGGATTTCAACCCGACATTTTTCTCCCACCCCAGGGCCGAGTCGGGATTCACCCTTTCCAGCTACGACGAAGGCATCCGCCGATTCTGGGTCGAGCACGGCATCGCATGCCGAAAAATCGGCGAAGCGATGGGAAAAGCATTAGGCACGCCCACAGTCACCAACGTCTGGATTCCCGACGGCTACAAAGACATCCCCGTCGACCGCCGGAGCCCGCGACAAATCCTGCGAAAATCGCTCGATGAAATCTTCGCCGAACACATCGATCCCAAATACAATCTCGACGCCGTCGAAAGCAAGCTCTTCGGCATCGGCGCAGAATCCTACACCACCGGTTCGCACGAGTTCTACCTCGGATACGCCGTCGCCAACAACAAGCTCCTCTGCCTCGACGCCGGACACTTCCATCCCACCGAAGTCATCAGCGACAAAATCTCGGCGGTGCTGTGCTTCGTCGACGAACTCCTCCTCCACGTCTCCCGGCCCGTCCGGTGGGACAGCGACCATGTCGTCATCCTCGACGATGAACTCAAAGCCATCGCACAGCAGCTCGTCCGCGGCGACTTCCTCGACCGCGTCCACATCGGACTCGACTTCTTCGACGCCGGCATAAACCGCGTCGCCGCATGGGTCATCGGCGCCCGCTGCATGATCAAGGCTCTGCTCATCGCAATGCTCGAGCCATTCGACAAATTGCGGCGGTTGGAACTGGCGGGCGACTTCACATCGAGACTCGCCCTGACCGAAGAGATAAAAACACTTCCATTCGGCGCCGTCTGGGATTATTATTGCCTCAAATCCGGCGTGCCTGTACAGTCGGCATGGATAGACATCGTCAAGCAGTACGAAAAAAACGTTTTGAGCAAACGCGGATAAAACACACGATAAATAATTCGGTAACACTTTAGCCAAGTGTGATGTCCGCTTGTCATTCCCGCGAAAGCGGGAATCCAGAATAAAACAGCCTCCGCCGAAGGCGGTTTCCTGTTTTTTTGCACACATGGCTAACATGTTATACAATTCGAAGGAATGAGCGGATGAACACGGATGAACTCAACGAAAGTGCCGAACCTGCCCCCCAAAACGACCGAAGCAGTGAATTCGAACGCCAACCCGTGCCGAAAAACGCCCTGTTGGGCTTCAAGAGCTTCATCGGCATGTACGCCGGCGAACACTGCGCAGGAACCGAGCTGATGATCGGCCCGCTCTTCGTCGCCGCCGGTGTAAGCGCATTTGACCTGGTAATGGGCCTCATCGTCGGAAACCTCCTCGCCGTTCTCAGTTGGATGTTCCTCTGCGCGCCCATCGCCACACGCACAAGGCTGACCCTCTACTACCAACTCGAAAAAATCTGCGGGCGAAACCTCGTAACGCTCTACAACCTCGCAAACGGCGTCATGTTCTGCTTCCTCGCAGGCGCAATGATAACCGTCTCGGCGACGGCCGTCGGCGTCTGGTTCAAATTCCCAATGCCCGAATTAAATGACCTCTATCCCAACAGCGTCGGCTGGGTATTGGCAGTCCTGGCGGTCGGCGCGCTCATTTCAATCGTCGCCGCATACGGATACCAGACCGTCGCAAAATTCGCAAACATCGCCGCTCCATGGATGGTCCTCGTCTTCCTCGCATTCGGTTTCGTAGGCTTGCGCGATTTCATCAACGCCACAGGAGCCGAAATACACTCTCTCGGAGATATCTGGCATCTGGCAAAAACGGAAATCTGGAAAGGCGGCGAGCCGCTGGAAGGAAAGGTAAAATTCACCTTCTGGCACGTAATGTTCTTCGCATGGTTCTGCAACATGGCCATGCACGTCGGTATGAGCGATCTGTCGGTCTTTCGTTATGCAAAGAAATCATGGTACGGCGTTGCCTCGGCGACCGGAATGTACGTCGGCCACTTCATGGCATGGATTTCCGCTGCGATCCTCTACGCCTATCAACTCCATCAGGACCCGGCCAATACCGATGTACTCCCCGGCCCCTTGGCCTTCCGTGCCGCCGGTCTGGTCGGACTGTTCTGCGTAATCATTGCGGGCTGGACCACTGCAAATCCAACGATCTATCGTGCGGGCCTCGCTTTCCAGGCGATCATCCCCAAGACCTCACGATTCACCGTTACACTTATTACCGGCGCTGTTGCGACATTAGCCGGCCTCTTCCCCGCCATCGCGATGCAACTGTTGGATTTTGTCGCGTTTTACGGCATGATTCTGATGCCTATGGGCGCCGTGATCTTTGTCGATTTCTGGCTGATCAAACGGTTCGGCCTGCAAAGCTCCTATGCCGAACGCAGCGGCAAGCTCTTCAACTGGGCCGCCGGCCTTGCATGGTTCGTTGCGTTCGGAGTATGCTGCATACTGGTCAAATTCGCAAATGTGCAGATATTCTTTGTCTCATTGCCCGGCTGGTTTGTCGCCGCATTCGTATACATCATCGTCAGCATGGTCTATCAAAAGAAAATCCGCCCTGTCGCACCAGAGGTGTAAAATACAAGGAGAATCACAATGCGCGCAATCGCTCAGATAATATCATGGCTCTCACTGGTAGCCCTGACCGTGCCTTCAATACTCTATCTGGCTGGCAGCATGGACCTGGACACCGTCAAAAGAATCATGCTTGTCGCCAGTCTCGTCTGGTTCCTGTCCGCTACACCTTGGATGTGGAAGGAAAAAGGCGCAAGCTGAACTATAATGGAACATACCCATATGCCTTTGAAGAACAAAGTCGCCCTGGTCACAGGTTCCGCCGGCGCCATCGGATACGGCGTCTGCAAAGGCCTGCTCGAAGCCGGCGCATCCCTCGCCGCAAGCGACCTGCCCGGCCGGCGACTCGATGAACTCACCCGGGACCTCGAACAAATCGCACCCGGCCGCGTCCTCGGCGTGCCTCTGGATGTTACCGACGCCGCCTCCATCGACAAAGCATTCGAAACCATCATAGAAACCTTCGGCGGAATCGACATCCTCGTCCACAATGCAGGCATTGCAATGGTCGCCCGCTTAAGAGATATCGACATGGATGAATTCCGCCGCCTCGAAAAAGTCAACGTCGAAGGAACACTCCGGATCCTTCAGGCGATAGCCAACCACATGATCGCCCGGGCAACCGGCGGCGACATAATCATCATGTCCAGCAAGACCGTTCCCGCACCCGGCGCAGGCTTCGGCGGCTACAGCGCCACCAAAGCCGCCTGCTACCAATTAGGCAGAATCGCAAGCATCGAACTGGCGCCCCACGACATACGCGTAAACATGGTCGCCCCCGACGCCGTACTCTCCGAAGGAAAATTCACCTCCGGCCTGTGGGAAAAAGTAGGGCCGGACCGAATGAAAG
>QNBS01000153.1 GCA_003644175.1 Planctomycetota bacterium
ATCTTCAACTGACAGCAGTCTCTAACTGCTCGACCTCAACGGGCGGCGATGCAACTTTCTTGCGACGTTTGATCGTCCTTCTGGGCTTGGGACGCTCGCTTTCATCGGCGGCGGCTATCTTGACGGCCTCGGCGGCGGTCGAGGCGTGCATGTCGGCGCCGACCTCCTCCCACAGGCCCTCAGCCCGGTCGAAGATGCCCCCGGAGAGCATGATCTTCATATCCGGATAGGCATTTACGGCTTTGATCTTGTCGATCAGATTCCGTACGCCCGGTGTTTCCTTGGCCGTGACGCCATGGAGCAGAAGGATGTCGGGACGCCAACTGTGTACGAACGCCAGCGTATCGTCGTTGTTGACGCTGCTGCCTAAGAATCTGGCTTCCCAGCCGTCGCTTTCGAAAAGATCGGTGATCATCTGTGCACCGAGTTCGCCATGTTCGCTCGAGGTGCTGCAAACGACGATCTTCTGCGATCTTTCGGCCCTGCGAGGCAGCTTATTCTGCAACTGATCGACGATGGTCCGATTGATTCTTGTTGCAAAAGCCTCCTGAGCCGAGTCGATGATGTTTTGACCATAGAGACGGTCGACCTCGATCATTATCGGCCAGATCACATCCATATATACCGCGTTTGCCGGCATACCGCTCTTAAGAACATCTTCAATCACGGTTCGGCAGCCCGCCCTGTCACCTTTGAGAAGCTTGGAGAGATATCGCTCAAGTACGTATTTCTTTGTCATGGAGCCCTTCCTGTCTTGTAAGTATTTTACCAGTATTAACATTCGGGTGCGTATTCGCCCCGTCCCAGCCCACCTGCCTGTTAATCAAGGCAAAATAGGCAATTTCGATAACATGGTATCGGGAGGCGGGGCAAAAAAACTTGAGTGAAAATAGGCAAGATGGGCAGTATGGAAAAGAATTTTTCCGGTATGGCAAGATTGTTTTGACGCCCCTGGCGGGTATTGAGTATTCGCCGGTGACACAAGGCCCGGTATTAACCGCCCTTGGCGCGCAGGAGCCCGGTTCAGACGCAAGGACGCGCCATCGGCCGGGCAGAATGGCGTTTGTTGCGTCGGCGATTGTTATGCGCCGGCGTCTTTTGCTCAAATCATATCAGAAATAGGCCGATATGGGTAATCAGTGGCCCTGTCGCCAACAATTTGAAAATTTGAAAACACTTTAGCCAGGTGTGATATCCGCTTGTCATTCCCGCGAAAGCGGGAATCCAGGATGGAATAGCTTCCGCCGCAGAGCCTGCCCTGAGCGTAGCCGAACGGGCGGTTTCCTGTTTTTTGCACACTTGGCTAAAGTATTACGAAAGTTGACAGAATAGTAATAGTGTGCAGATAGAGAATGGTCTACTCGATGATCGAGCCTGTCGGTGAAAAAACTATTGAAAGGATTGGCAATCTGGGGCGATTTTCGCGGTTCTTTGCGCGTGCCGCACAAGCATCCCTTGTAAGTTGCTGCAGCCCCCGGAGTTATCCGGGGATCTGGACGCAGATGCACCTTATCGGCGTTCGCAGCGTCCCTGTTGTTATGATAACCGGCGCCTTTGTGGGTATGGTGCTGGCGATCCAGGCCTACGACCAGCTTGCAGGCATGGGTCTGGAGGAGCGTTTGGGTGTCCTGATCAATATCGCCGTCGTCAAGGAACTGGGTCCGGTTCTGGCCGCAGTGATGTTGGCCGGTCGTGTCGGCGGCGCGCTGACGGCCGAGTTGGGCACTATGAACGTTACCGAGCAGATTTCCGCTGTCCAGAGCATGGGAACCGATCCGATAAAACATCTCGTGGCGCCGCGCGTGCTGGCATGTCTTGTGTTGACGCCGTTTTTGATTATCTATGCCGACCTGTTAGGTATCCTGGGAGGATATTTTGTCAGCGTGATCCAATTGAAGATCAATAGTCGTGCGTACTGGGATTTCAGCGCCCAGAGTGTGGAACTGTGGGATTTGAACATGGGTATTGTCAAAGGTTTCTTCTTTGGCGGCGCCATCGCGGTAATCAGCTGCTACAAGGGCTTCACATGCAGGGAAGGCGCCCAGGGCGTCGGCCAGGCCTGCACCGAGGCGTTTGTCGGCAGTTTCATTTCGATTCTGGCGCTGAACTTCATATTTGCCGTGGTTATGAAGGCGATATACAGCACATTCTGGCCGATTCAGTCGCTTCTGTAAAAGGACAGGCAGGTGGCAAAATACGTTGACAAAGATGACGGGATCATTGTCGTCAGGAATCTCGTGAAGATGTTTGACAGGCGAGTTGTTCTCGAAGGTATTTCCCTTGCCCTGGAGAAGGGCAAGACAACCGCCATCATCGGCCCCAGCGGCTGCGGCAAGACCGTCCTGATGAAGCACATGATCGCCCTTGAAAGACCCACTTCGGGCGAGGTCTACTTCAAGGGCCGGCGAATCGACGAATTGAATGAGCGCCAACTTGCCGCCATACGCACGCAGTACGGATTTTGCTTTCAAAAGGGCGCGCTCTTCGACAGCCTGACCGTTTACGAGAACATTATCTTTCCCATCGTCCAGCACCGCAAAATAACCGATTGGAAGGCGATTGACGATCTGGTCAAGAACAAGCTGGCGATGGTCGGGATGGACGGCTATCAGGAGCATTTGCCGGCGTCCCTGTCGGGCGGCCAGCAGAAGCGGGTGGCGCTTGCCCGTGCTATTGCCCTTAACCCGGAGGTGATTCTGTACGACGAGCCGACAACCGGTCTGGATCCTATTCGCTCCGACATCATCAACGAACTCATCCTCAAACTACAGCGCCAACTGCAGATAACCAGCATCGTCGTCACGCACGACATGAGGAGCGCCTACAAGATCGGCGACCGCATAATCATGCTGCACGACGGCAAGGTGATCGCCGACGGCGATGCCGACCATATTCGCAATCACCCGCATTCGATTGTCCAGCAGTTCGTACACGGCGAGGTAAACGAAGCCGACCTTGCAGCCCTTCGCCTGGGCGGCACAAAATTCGAGACGCAGTATCTCCCCGAAGATTTCGAATAGATCGCCGACTCTGAGCACTTCTTCTTCGAGCGATTATTCTTATTCCCTTGCCGACAGTGTATTCCTGGCCGGAGCAGGCTGTTGTTATGCATTATCCGCCATTACAACACACTCCGGTGTTATGATGTAAACGACTGATGCGCAATAAAAAAGCCGCCCCAATAAAAAAAGGCTGCCCCGTGGATGATCAAAGGCAACCTTCATTTTGAAAAGACATAAATGCAAATGTCTTCTTAATATTCAACTCAACAAAATACAATTATGCGTTCTTTGTGCGCACATGTCAACATTTTTTTTGCTTTTGCAAAAAATAAAAAATTTTTCACCGCTTTCCTTCAAGGATTTGTCGATTCCCCTCCGCCCCCCCCGCCGCCATCTACTCGGCCAGCCCGGCCGGATCTTCGAGTTGCGTGATGATGCATCTGAGAAATTCCGCGGCGTAGAATTCATCGACAATTCGTCGATCCACCGCTAACGATAAGGACATTTTCCTGCGAACCGTCATGTCGGCGTCAATGCAAACCAGGCTATCGACTATCTTGCCCATGGAAATGATTGCCGTCGCCCCCGGCGGTGCGATAGCCAGAAACGAATTTATACCGTACATGCCCAGCCCGCTCAGCAAGACCGTATCGCCGTGAAAATCGTCGGGCATCAGCTTATTGGCGCGGGCATTCTTCAGCAGGCGGCTGCTTTCGGCGGCGATCTCGATAAGAGTCTTGTTCTCAACCTCTTTGATCACGGGAACGACCAGTCCCTGGGGCGCCGACACGGCAAAACCGATGCCTATGTGCTTGCTGAGCCGGAAAAAATCGCCGCCGGGATCCGGCTGTCCCGCCATGAAAGGATACTTCTTGACCGCTCGGGCTATCGCACAAAAGAAAAAGTCGTTGGTCGTGATGCGCAAGTGCATCCTTTTGCAGTAAGCCTTTCGAAAAGCAACCAGGTCCGTCAGGTCCGCCTTGCTTTCGAGATAACAATGCGGCTTGTGGCGCTTGGACTGAAGCATCAGATCCCCGATGAGCCTCTGGATCCTCGAGAGCGGTATTCTCTTGTCGGTAACGCCGGCCATATTCTCTATAAAGCCTCGCTTATTACAGGTCTATCGCCCGGATTCGGCAAACATAGCATTTTATCACCGGCCGGTTCCTTTGCAAGGGCCAAGGAAAAGAGTTCCAAAAGCGGAAACTGGTGTTTTAATGCGCGATGTCATCAGAACATATTAAAAAGGTTCTTCCGAATAATGCGTAGATCACAGTGCCCGACGCAACATTCGAGAGAAAAATCGTTTGGGCAGATGCTCAAATTTGGGAGCGTTTCTTTCGCCGGGGGGGGAAATTTGGGCATCTGGGGCCCCGAACGATTTTTCTCGGGGCCACGAATCCGAATCCACCTACGCATTATTCGGATGTGCCATAAAAAAAACTTTTTTTTGAGAATTTACTTGACTTTACATAGTATGTGATGCATAATATGTAAAGGAAGCTATATGAGGCGTAATATTATTGTGGAGGTTTCAGTAATGAAATTTGAACGTGAACTGTTGAAAGGTGTCGCGCCGGTAGTGGTTCTGGAGATTCTTTCGCGCGGGCGGATGTACGGCTATGAGTTGAGCGAAGCGATCGAGCGGCGAAGCGGCAATATCCTTTCGTTGGGTAAGGGCACGCTGTATCCGCTGCTGTACAACCTCGAGGCCAAGGGCTTCGTCCAGGCCGAGTGGGAAGAAAACGAAAGCAAGCGAAAGCGTCGCTATTATTCGATCACGAGCGAGGGCAAAGACCAGTTGGCCCGCCAGAAAGAACAGTGGCGGCAACTCCAGCAGGGAGTCGCCATGGTATTCGGCATGCTAAAGCCCGGCCTTAGTCCGGCGTAGGTGTCCATTCCGTTAAGTCATGAAAAATTCGATCCGGAAGGGACAGTGAAATGAAAAACCCGACATACGAGAATCTGCCGCAGATACTGGCCGATTACATCGACTCGCTGATCAAGGGGGTGGGTGGAAACAGACAGGTGCGATTGGAGGTCGCCGAAGAAATCGGACATCATTTCGTCGATGCAATGGGCGAATCCGCCGGCGATGAGGACAAAGAGGAACTTGCACGAGAACTAATGGAAAATTTTGGAGATATAAAAATGCTTGGAAAATTGATTAAACGAGGCAAGAAGCGGTGTCGTCCTTTATGGCAGAAGGTGCTTTTGCAAAGCCTGTATACACTGTGCGGGCTTATCGTGTTCATCATTCTATACGGCGTCTGGTTTCTCATGGGCAGGCCTACGTTAAGCATTGACTATCTTGCACGTCTCAATGAGATGACAAGGCCTGCGGCGGCAGCGGGCGAAAACGCCTGGCCTGACTATGAGAAGGCTATCGAGCTTTATGTGGCGCCGGACGAGATCGACAAGGGTCGGGGATTTACGGAAGAGGGAGAATTGCCCGATAAGAGGCGTCTTAACCAGATCGTGGCCAGGACGGCGGGAAGGGAGGATTATGTTCTTTACGGGGAATTGGGTTCGGAAGAACAAACGGCAATCACCGAATGGATTGACCGCAACGAGGAGGCATGGGCACATTATGCCGAAGCGAGCAGGAAGGCCTATTGCTATCGCGAATATACGATGGGCGATGAGGAAGGTCATCCGATGCTGCTTGAGGTTTTGCTGCCGCACCTTAGCGAGATACGCGATATGGCGCGGTTGGGCGTGTGGCGAAGTGAAAAGCAGACACACGAAGGCAAAGATCAAGAGGCGGTGGAGACCTGCCTTACGCTTATTCGAGCGGGGCTTCACTGGCACTGCAACAAGGGGATACTGATCGAGCAGTTGGTGGGACAGGCGATAATTCGATTGGGGCTTGAGCAGATGCTTGTGATGGTGGCAAAGGACGAGTTGTCGTCGGAAGAAATGGCGAGGGTTCAGCAGGAACTTGCGGCGATTTTCAAGGACGGCTTTCCGCATATGAC
>QNBS01000154.1 GCA_003644175.1 Planctomycetota bacterium
ATCCGGACGACGACGTCGCATTTGTCCGGGCGGTCGGAACCCACAGTCGCGGAATAGGCAAGACGACACTCGAGAGGATTGCCGCCTACGCCCATAGAACCATGGTGAGTTCGTACGCCGCCGCTGCAAAAGTCGCTAATATCGAGTCCATCGCAAAGGCGACACAAGGCAAGGTCGCGGCGTTCGTTAACATAATTGAAGGCCTCAAGAAGAATATGACCGGCAAGGCGGCGCCTTTGATGAAGCGCGTGTTCAAGGAGACCGGACTTGCCGATACGCTTCGGTCCGGCGGCGAGAAGGAACAGGCTGCGTATGAAAATGTTGTCGAACTGATCAATTCCGCCGCCGCCTACGACAAACAGGCCGAAGAGCCCTCACTCATCGATTACCTCCAGACGATCGCCCTCTACAGTGATACCGACGCCTACGATCCCGCCAGCGGCAAGGTCTCACTCATGACCCTCCACGCCGCCAAAGGGCTCGAATTTGACGATGTGTTCATGATCGGCCTCGAAGACGGCCTCCTGCCGCACGAGAGAAGCATGGGCTTCGGCGACGACATCGAGGAAGAGCGCCGACTCTTCTTCGTGGGCATCACCCGAGCCCGAAAGCGCCTCCATATCAGCCATGCCCGCCACCGGACCGTGCACGGCCAATTCCTGCGGACCGTTCCCTCCGGTTTCCTCTTTGAAATCGGCTATGAGGTCGAAGAATCCGTCGGCGCCGATATGCTGGATTTTGCCGATAGCGACATCCACTATGACGATGAGGATTCACAAAGCGACCGATTCGGAACTAACGAGCTTGTCGAACACGGCAAGTTCGGCCTGGGCAGGGTGAAGGAATTTCTCGACCTGGGCGAAGACAGCATCGTTGTTGTCCGGTTCAATTCCGGCCTGACAAAATCCCTGATGATAAAATACGCCAAACTAACCCGTCCCGACCAATAATCGAATATCCCCACCGTATGCCAAAGGATATTGCCCAAATTGCCGATAAATGAGAAGTGCCGTTGGCGTGGTGGGTCTTAGCCCACCGAAATCGCTCGTTTGTCATTCCCGCGAAAGCGGGAATCCAGGCTATTCGTACTGGATCCCCGCTTTCGCGGGGATGACATCGGTCGTTTTTTCTTTTCACAACACATACTATTAAGGATAATCGCGTGTCCCAGGCAAAGGTTAATCTCTATTACAAGAATGTTACCGCCGACGTAATCGGCGAGGAGCACGGCATCACCAATGCACAGTTTGACGAACTTGCCCGAAAGACCGAGCCGATAATCGCCCAGGTCAACCGGCAGCGTCAGGCCGGTCGCACACCTTACAGGGATCTGCCCCATAACAAGGATTATCCGGCGCAGGTGCGAGAAATTGTCGCGGAGTTGAAAGGCAAGTGTGAGATATTCGTCGTGTTAGGTATAGGGGGTTCCGCCTTAGGCAATATCGCATTGCAGACGGCCCTCAATCCGTATATGTACAACATCGATCCCGCACAGCGCAAGGGTCCTCAGCTCTTTGTGTTTGACAATGTCGATCCCGCCCAGTTGATAAGTTTCCTCGACTGGATCGCAGGCAAACTGGACACCGCATATTTCAATGTCGTCAGCAAATCAGGCCAAACCGCAGAAACCGCCTCGCAGTTCCTGATCATCCGACAACTCCTGCTCGAAAAGTACGGCCCCCAAGGCTGCCGCGAACATATCATAGCAACGACGGACACAAAACAGGGCACTATGCGCAAGATCACCGACGCCGAAGGCTATCGTTCATTGGAGGTTCCCGACGGTGTGGGCGGGAGGTTCAGTGTGCTAAGCGGCGTCGGACTCCTCAGCGCCGCCGTCTGTGGAATCGACATTGACTCGCTGCTCGCCGGCGCCGCCGACATGGACGAAAAGGTAAGCCGCCCCGAATTCAAGAGCAATCCCGCCGCCGTCAACGCGGCGATCAACTGGCACTACTACAACCGCGACAAGAAGATATCGGTCATGATGCCTTACGCCTGGGCCTTAAAAGACCTTGCCGACTGGTACAGACAACTCTGGGCCGAAAGCCTCGGAAAGAGCACCGACCTCGACGGCAAAACGGTCTTCGTCGGCCCCACGCCCGTTAAGGCGCTGGGCGCTACCGACCAACACAGCCAGGTCCAGCTTTACCGCGAAGGCCCCAACGACAAGCTGTTCACATTCCTGCAGGTGAAAACATTTGGCGCCGATGTGAAGATAGCGCCGCCGGCGGATTGTGCACCCGAGCTTGCCTATCTCGCCGGCAAAGAGATGTCCTTTCTGCTCAACAGCGAGAAGCTGGCCACAGAATATGCCCTGCTCCAGGACAAGCGGCCATGCCTGACCGTCGTCTTCGACGAGATCAACGCATACACCATCGGCCAGTTCATTTACCTCTTTGAAGCGACCACCTCCATTGCCGGGCTGTTGTTCAACATAAACGCCTACGACCAGCCGGCGGTGGAATTAGGCAAGAAAGCGACGTTCGCCCTCATGGGAAGAGAAGGCTGCGAGGAGATGGCCGAAAAAATTCGACCTTACAGCAAATTCGACGCCGATTTTCTTGTCTGAGGCTTGTAAAATCCATCATACACGGTAGAATGCCGGCGAATGGCTATCACGATGGTGTTTTTGGAAAGGTTGCCCAATGGATTATGCAGTCATCATGGCGGGGGGAACGGGCAAACGGCTCTGGCCGCTAAGTCGGCAGTCACGCCCCAAGCAGGTCCTCAAACTCCTCGACGGCGAAACCCTGCTCAGGCGATGCTTCGACCGTCTGACCGGGATATTTGACCAGCGAAACATCCTTGTCCTGACAAACGCCGGGTACGCCGATCTCGTCCGCGAGAACCTGCCGGAGATTCCATACGGCAATGTCATCGCAGAGCCCGCCGTCCGCGACACCGCCGGCGCCATCGGTCTTGCCGCAACCATACTGAGCAAGTACGACCCCGATGCCTCCATGGCAGTTGTTACCGCCGACCAGGTAATCGAACCCGACGAGGTATTCCGCCGGGCGATGACATCAGGGCTGGCCTTTATCAACGCCAACCCGGACGCCATGATAACATTCGGCATCCAGCCGGCCTTTGCAAGCACACAGCTCGGCTACATCCAAATCGGGGCCGCCCAGCCCTGCGACCAATGCGCCGATGATGTTTACCGGGTAATGTCCTTTCGCGAAAAGCCCGACGAGAAAACCGCCGTTGAGTATATCGACTCCGGCCAATACTGCTGGAACTCCGGCATGTTCGTCTGGAAAGCAAAAACCATTCTCAAGAACCTCACCGAAAAACTGCCCGTATCCGCCGAGCCTCTTGGCAGGATACAGGCCGCATGGGACAGCCCGAACCAGGACGAGATACTCAAGGAATGGTTTCTCAAAATGCCGAAGATCAGCATTGACTACGCCGTCATGGAATCGGCGACGAACGTCTGCGCCATAAAGCTGGCATGCCGCTGGCTGGACATGGGCTCCTTTGCGGCGCTCGCCGATATCATCCGCTCCGACGCCAACAACAACATCGTCGTCGCCGGACACAGCCGGCTTCTCGACAGCAGCGACAACATCATCGCCACCGAAGACGAAGACCACCTCATCGCCGTCATCGGGCTAAAGAACATGGTCGTCGCCCACAGTAAAGATGCAACCCTTGTCTGTCCCATCGGTGAGACCGGGCGATTAAAAGAGTTGCTCGAAATAATCAAAGAACAGGACGGCGAAAAGTTCCTTTGACCGGGGGGATCGAACCGCTCATGCGCTATCTCGCTATCGACTACGGTCTCAAGCGAACCGGCCTTGCCGTTTGCGACGCCGACGAGACATTAGCGTCCCCGTTGGTCGTACTGACAGGGCAAAGCCGGCTCATCGAAAAAATCCGCCAGGTCGCTGCCGACCAGGCCGTTGATGCAATCGTCTTCGGCTTACCGCTTAACATGGACGGCGCCGAAGGCGACCAGGCAAAGCGAGTCCGGGATTTTGCCGCAGAGTTGATAAAACAGATAGAGCTACCCCTTTTCTTCCAGGATGAGAGGCTCAGCAGCTTCGATGCCGAAAAGAAACTCGCCGCCCTCGGCATTACCCGGAAAAAGAAGAAAAAACACCTCGACGCCATCGCAGCCGCCGCAATCCTCCAGGCATTCATTGACGCCGCCAAAAACGCCTGAGCATTCGGCCTCGTCCGGACGTAACACAGGGTCGCGACTGGAGTTATGTGCAGCATGCCTGTTGCCCCGAGTCCGGTATCGCACCTGATAAGACCCCCGGGCATTGCCTGTCAGCAGGTGGACGTTTTTTTTTATTCGATTGCCGGAAAAAAAATAGCTGGCTTTGGGCCTAATCTGCCGTAATAATAAGATAGACAACGGTAGATTAAGGGGGTACGATATGCGACGGATTGTGACGAGTATGAGTCCGGCCTTGCCGCCGGGTGCAGGCCGGACAATGACCCAGGGCCGGGGCTTGATCAAGTTTTGGGCAGACCCATTGGATCAGACCTTAATTACACGAAACTGGTTTGCCCGTCGTTTAGAAACATGGGAGGTGAATTATGGAACTAATTGATGGCGTTAAGCCGAAGATCCAGCGCGTCGCCACGCCCGAAAATCTCGCCGCGGCCGCCTTGGAGACATTTGTAAAAGCCGCCGCCGAGGCCATTGAAAAAAGAGGAGTTTTCAATGTGGCCATATCCGGCGGGCATACCCCGGTGCAGTTTTTCAATCTTCTCGGTGAAAGACCCGAATCGCTGGCGCTGGCCTGGGACAGAGTCCAGATATTCTGGGTTGACGAGCGTTGCGTTCCCCCGGAAGCCGAAGCAAGCAATTACGGCCTTGCCGCCCACACTTTCCTCGACAAGGTCTCTATCCCCACTGAAAACGTGCACCGCGTAACCGGGGAATCCATTGACTACAGCGAGGCCGTCAAGGAATACCAGGATACTATTCGAAACGTCTTCGATCTCAGACCCGGCCAGACACCCGTCTTCGATCTGATCGTACTCGGCATGGGCGCCGACGGACACATCGGTTCACTGTTCCCGAATTCTTACGCGCTCTTTGACACCGAGGACCTCGTCAGTATCGTCTACATGACCGACGGAGGCTACAGCCGGATAACCCTTACCCATCCGGTCCTGTGTGCCGGCGCACATCTGGTCATTCTCGTCTCGGGCCGGGAAAAATCGCGAATCCTGAAAGAGGTTCTTCAAAGCGCCCCCGACCCGGTGAAGTATCCCGTCCACACCCTCTGGCCAATACTCGACAAGGTAACATGGATCATCGACGACGAGGCGGGAAAAGACCTCTGATTATAGTTTGTAGTTTTGAGTTCGTAGTTTGTAGTTTAGAGTTCGTCGACAAACTACCAACTACGAACTACCAACTATGGTCAGAGATTATACTCTTTGATCTTTCGGTACAGCGTGCGTTCGCCGATTTTCAGAATCTTAGCTGCTTCCGACCGGTTGTTGCCCGTTGACTCCAGCGTTCGTCGGATATGCTCCCTCTCTACATCGTTGAGAGATTGCCCCGCAGTCATTTCAACCTCGCGATGGGCGACCGTGCCCGAAAGCCGCTTGATATGATGAATTTCGCCGGGTATGTCGCGGACATCGAGCGTGTCGCGATCGCACATCACCACCATTGTCCGAACGGCGTTTAGAAGCTGGCGGATATTGCCCGGCCAGTTGAAACCGACCAGCACCTTCATAGCCTGCTCGGTAATAAGATGAATATCGGCACCGGTTTCTTCGCACGTCTGCTTCAGAAAATAGCCGAAGAGTTCCGGAATATCCTCGGGCCTGCTCCGAAGCGGAGGCAGCGTGACGCTGACACCCTTGATCCGGAAGTAAAGGTCCTGGCGGAACTTTTTTTCTTCCACAAGTTTCGCAAGGTCGTGGTTGGTGGCGCTGATCACTCGGACATCCACGATGGTGGATTTATTGGAACCCACCGGCGTAACCA
>QNBS01000155.1 GCA_003644175.1 Planctomycetota bacterium
AAGCGCCCCGTTGAACACATCGCCGGCGGCCGTCGTGTCCACCGGATCGACCTTGAATGCATCAACCTTCTTCATACCGTCGGCGGTCGCAATTATGACCCCGTTTTCGCCTAAGGTGACCAGGACGGTCGAAACACCTCGCCCCAAAAGCGCTTCGGCGGCTTTCCGGGCGTCACCTTCATCCTCGACGCCGATGCCCGTGAGCAGTTCGGCTTCGGTTTCGTTCGGAGTGAGGATGGATACGATTTTGAGCAGGTCGTCGGTCAGCGGCTGGGCGGGCGCCGGGTTCAGGATAACCTTGACGCCGCCGGCATGCGCCATCATCGCCGCGGCGGTAACGGTCTCGATCGGGATCTCCAACTGCATGACGAGGATATCGGCGGAGGCAATTGTTTTTTCTGCGGCTTCGATGTCGGCCGGCGACAGGTTTGCATTGGCGCCGCCGGCGACGGCGATACTGTTTTCACCGTTTTTGTCAACGAATATCGAGGCGACACCGGAAGGGTCGGTTGTGTCCTTGATGACATGCTCGATATTGATCTCGTCGGCGACAAACCCCTTGATCGCTTCGCTGCCGAACATGTCATTACCCACGCGCGCGATGAAGGCCACATCGCCGCCTGCGCGGGCCGCCGCGACTGCCTGATTGGCGCCCTTGCCGCCCGGCGCCGTGGAAAACTTACCGCCTAATATAGTCTCGCCCGGCTTGGGAATCCACGGCACCCTGATAATCATATCCGTATTCGAACTGCCAACCACAACGATTTTCTTACCCATCGTTAATCTTCCCATCAAGTTAATTTTGCGATAATAATTAGAGCCAGCCCTATTGCGTAAAATACAAACATCAGCCCGAGCAGTTTCTCCGTACCTTTCGGCGCCGCCTTGAACTCTTTCCAAATGAATACGCCCCACAAGGCCGCCACCATCGTGGCGCCCTGGCCGAGGCCGTAAGAAATTGCATATCCCGCCGAATCGCCGGCGAGAATGCTAAACGACATGCCAACGCCCCAGATTACTCCTCCGAGGATACCTACAAGATGCAGCCGGGGATTACCTTTCCTAAAGTAGTCGCCAAACGGAACAGGTTCGCCGACAAACGGCTTTGCCATTACAATCGTGTTAAACACGAAGCTGGAAACGAATAGACCCAGAGCAAACAATACCAACGCGGTGTAAGGCGTCAATTTGCCCGCCTCACCCGGCAGGGCAAGGTCGGACAGGTCAGCCGGCATCGATCCTGCAACCCAACGGTAGAAAAAGCCCATTAGCACACCGCACACCACGGAAAGAACTATCCCTTTCAACGTCGTCTTTTGACCCTCAGAGGGAAGCCTTTTGTACGCAAGGGCGTCAAGAATAATGGCAATCGCCACGCAGGCGACACCCATAAACAA
Source organism: Planctomycetota bacterium (assembly GCA_003644175.1). Classification (GTDB taxonomy): domain Bacteria; phylum Planctomycetota; class Phycisphaerae; order Sedimentisphaerales; family Anaerohalosphaeraceae; genus B28-G16. Next base: position 1,398 of record QNBS01000155.1, read on the forward strand.
AACTAATGCGTTACCTGACGGGTCAACGCGATAGGTGGTGATGACGCCAAGGGCCAATGCCAGGCCAATGCCCACAGGGAACGCAACCGCAAGGCCGGCAATATCAATCGCTGCTACGAGAAATATGTTCGCAAGATTGAATATTACTCCCCCCAGAAACGCCGAGCCTAAGTACCTGGCGCAAGCCTGGTCAAGGTCGGCAAAAAAGCTCCGTCCACCCGCTCCCATACTGCCCATTGTCAACGCCAACACCACCGTCACTAAAAGCACGCCGATACAATAATCCCAGTAGAAAAGTTGAAAACGCCATTCCTTCGTCGCCAGTTTCTGCGTGTTCGCCCACGACCCCCAGCAAAGCATCGTTACGAAACACATAACCACCGCTACAGCATAAGATTCAATAGTGACCATTTTAACCTCCCGTTACATCAAACCGGAATTTTCCATACATTAATATCATAGCCAGTTACGCCACTGGGCCTCTTTTCTAACAGAATACCGAGCCTATCCCGAAAACACAAAGATATCCAACTGATTTTTGAAACTATTTTATCAGTAACAATAGCAAAAACAGCGTGTAAACTGTCTTACAATGTGCAATATCAGCCAAAGCAGGCCGGTTGTCAAACAAATTATCCGGATTGGCGACCGCAGGCATTTCACGGTTTGAATTTTCTGATGAGTGCGGCGGCTGCCTTGTCGAGTGCTTTTGCTTCACTGCCGCCGCCCTGGTTTGTTGCGACCAGCACGGCATACCTTTTCAGCGGCGCCATCCACACTACGGCGTAGTTCTGGTTGTTGCTGCCGGAATGTGTGAAAACCCCGCCGCCGCCCCACGATCGGTCGACGGCCAGCCAGCCGCCGGCGTAGCTGCCGCCGAAATAAGGTTTTCGCAACTCATCGAGAGTCTCGGCCTTTATCAATTGCCTGCCTGCAAAGCTCCCCTTCTCAAGGTGCAGAATGATGAATTTCGCCCAGTCGCCCATCGAACAATGCACGGTCCCGGCGGGTGCGATGACGGGCGGATTATCGCTGTACCTGCCCGGCGCGATCGCCTTGGTTCGCCCTAAGAGACCCCTGGTGTGCTGCCACGGCTCGTCGATCTTACCCTGCGTCCCCATCGCTCCGAAACCCGCCGTCTTCATTCCCAACGGCTCAAACAACATAGTCTTCATCAACTCCTCCCAGGCCGTATCCGTCGCTTCCTCGGCAATGACGCCGACAATCGCAAAGCCCGCATTGGAGTATGTGTACTTTTCGCCGGGTTTTGCCTGCGGTTTCTGACTAAGCATCAGCTTTGCGTAGGCGAGCCTCTGCTGCCTCGGCCCGCCCGGCAGATTGTGCATATCCATAAACGTTTTTCCCCTCGGCCAGCTTGCATTCGGCAAACCCGCCCGATGCGCCAAGAGATGTCTTATCGTAACCGGCCTGTAACCGTCGTTCATTGCCAGACCGGGCAGCAATTCGGCTAAAGTCATGTCCCATCGCAGCTTGCCCCGCTCGATGAGCATGCCTATCATCGTGGCCGTCATCGCCTTTGTACATGATCCCAAGTGAAACCTGTCGTTTGTGGTGACACTGACGCCACTCTTGTACTTCCGCTCGCCAACAGCGCCCAAGGCAACTACTTCACCTTCACTCACTACGGCCGCCGCCAATGCGGGCAGTTTATACTCCTTGCGAATCGGTTCGAGGATATCGACGATGTCGCCCTCTTCCCAGCCGGTCGCAATGTCCGCTAAACCATCGCCGTTGACATGCCGCCGCAAGGGCAGTACGCTCACGATGAAGTCGGCGACCTGCCTGCCCATCGCCCGCGAGCCGTCGCGTGTGAAGTGGACGTTGGCTTTCCTCTGCCATGCGCCCGCCTTTGGCGCAACCAGCGAGTGCAAATCGTTAATCGCGATGTTATGCTCATTGACGATGCGTCGGGCTGCATCGTTGTACGCAATTTCGCCGGCTTTAATTCGCCGACGCGCCCCTGCGGGAACAGGCGTCGTCGTCGCCCAGATCAGTTTTGCACTGGTGGCGTCCAGACGCTTGACCAATGTCGTCAGGTTTTTCTCATACTCGGCAAGCGGCACGCGCGGGGGCGAATCAAAGCCATTGTCAAAGCGCATATCCCACAGACCCCAGTTGAAATGGATGACATCCCAGCCGCCGTCGCCAAGCCATTCGTCGAGTTTTTCAAGGCCGGTGGCCGTGTCCTGTGCATTGCCCGGATTATGCCTTACGACCACAGCGCCTTCCAGAAACTCCTGCACAAAGGGCGTATAGCCGATTGAAATGGAGTCGCCGATTATCAGCACCTTAGGCAAGCTATCGACAGTCTCAGCCCGTCCATAAACGCCCAGAACAAAAAGCCCGGCTATCATGGTCCGGCAAAATAGATTCCGACTATTAACCATTCCCTTCTCCTTATCATCGAATCTCAGCCTGATGTGTGCAAGGCTGATCTGCGGATTGCCGTATCACCGGTTCTTACTCATCATCTGAGCGCCGACACGTCGGCGCCATAACGAAAGTTCTTTCTTCAGTCGTTCGGTGATTTCGGGATGAGTCGCAGCCAGATCCTTTTGCTCGCCCGGATCATTAATCAAATCATAAAGTTCAAAGGCGCCTTCTTCGTTATAGGCGGACTTTTCAAACCACTCGATCAGCTTGTAGCCGCCGCTGCGTATCGCTCCCTGAGGGCCGAGGCCGTTGCCATGATAATGCGGATAATGCCAGTAGATTGCTTTGCGGTCAAGTTTTGCATCAGGATCTTTCAGGAGGGGAACCAAACTGATTCCGTCAATATTCTCCACGTCGGGCCGGGCGCCTGCAATCTCATTGAACGTCGGGAAGAAATCATTGCTGATCACGACTTGGCGGCACACACTGCCCGCCCGCACAATACCCGGCCATTTGACGATCAACGGCATGCGAATTCCACCCTCGTATAAATCGCCTTTACTGCCTCTAAACGGCTTGCCCGCCTTCGGCCCCAGTTGGCCGTTGTCGGAAAAGAATATGACTATCGTTTTGCGCTCGATTCCCATATCCTTGATCTTCTTGAGAATGGTCCCCACGCTGTTATCTAATGTTTCAAGCATCGCTGCTTGTTTCGGATTGTCTCTGCCCTTGACCTTTGCCCCTGGTTTTGCGGCATACTTTGCAACAAGATGCTTCTTCTCTATTTCGGGGCTGTGAATACTATTGTGCGAGACATAACAGAAGAAAGGTTTTGTCTTATTCTTCTCGATGAAAGCTACGGTCCTGCCGGTGATCTCTTTGACATGATGCCAATCTTCGTCATACCTGCTCTTGGGCCCTGCACCGGGTTTGTGGGTTGTAAGGACATCGTCAAAACCCTGCGAACCGGGGTCGCCGGGCCTGCCCGGCTTATATTTCTTGTCGGTATTCAGGTGCCATTTACCAAAGTGGGCTGTCGCATACCCAACGCTTTTCAGCGACTCTGCAATTGTTACTTCTTTCAGCCGAAGGTGTTTTGTCCACTCCGGCGTAAGTAACTTTTTATCCATGGGCGACCTTCCCGGGATATAATCCGTCAGATGCAGCCGGGCCGGGTACTTGCCGGTCATAATGCTTGCGCGGGTAGGCGAACAGACCGTGCAGGCGGCATAGGCATCGGTAAATCTCATCCCTTGCCTGGACAGCTTATCAATATTCGGAGTCTCGTAGAACCTGCTTCCGTAACAACCCAACTGGCGCCAACCCAGGTCGTCCGCTAAGATGAAAACAATGTTAGGTTTCTCTGTTGGCTCTGCTGCGATGACGTTGGAAGTGAGAATCGGAAGGCATGACACAGCAGTTCCACCGATCTTCAAAAACGACCTGCGAGTAATGAGAGTTTTAGCCATTTAATGCCCCTGTCAGAACCTCGAATCATTTCGTCAACAACGATTATATGCCGCCCCGCCAAAGATGTAAAGGCCAAAAACCCTCCAGTCAACCGGACAGGCTCTTAGTCTTGTTTGAGCAGGTCGGGTCTTTCGCGTTGGAGCCATTTCGGCAGTTGGTTTCGGGTTACATCTTTCCACAGGCCGGCTTTTTGTTCCATGGCTTTTTGTTGCAGGCGGAGGTATCTGTCGTATTGGGAGTGTCTGAATCGCAGGTCCGCGTAGGCGAAGCCGTTGACGATGAGTTCTTCATTGACGACTCTCCCGTCGTCGAGGCGGATATAGGCCAACAGCCTGTCGTATATGTCGCGGACGTCGCCGACCGTGTCGAGGATGACGGTAACTTCCTTTCCGTCGGCTAATTGTTCGGCAAATGCCGTTGCTTCGGCGCCGTAGAACATGGCGCCGACTTTAGGGCTTTTTGTTTCGGGCGAGTCCATGCCTAACAGTCTCACCCTCGTATTATCGAACTTGCCGTCGCCGATGGCGAGGTCCAGCGTATCGCCGTCGACGATGTTGACGACGGTGAACGTCTTGCCGTGGTATTTCCAGCCGTCTGCGCCCCATTTGGCTCGCCGGGAGATTTCTTTGCGAAGGACCGCTCCATGCTGCCGGTCAAGCCATACGACA
>QNBS01000156.1 GCA_003644175.1 Planctomycetota bacterium
CCCTCAAAAGCCGCCAGAACCTCGGCGGCAGTAACCGCAGGCCTCTTGCCCGACCGATTGGCGCTGGGAGCAACAATCGGGCGCCCGGCTGCGCGTAATAGCGATTGCCCTGTTTCATTGTCAATACAGCGGATACCAATCGTGCTCCCCGAATATAATACGTCAAACGCCTCCCGTGAGACCACGGCTTTTTGTTTTTCCATATCCGCGGCGCTCAACTGAAAGACTATAGTCACCGGCCCGGGCCAAGTGAGCCTGACCAGTTTAGCGGCGTGAGGCGGCATCGACGGCACATAGCGATAAACATCTTCGGCGTTCGCTATGTGCAGCGTGTACCTCTTATCCGCCGGCCTGCCCTTGAGTTCATTGAGCCTGGCGATCGCCGGCGCTTCCGCCCGACAGCCCAAACCGTAAACCGTCTCGGTCGGAAACGCCACCACGCCGCCTTCGTCCAGTATCCGCGCCGCGGCGGCGATTTTCGCGCTGTCCGCTTCGAGCGAGGCGATTTTTACCACTTCCGTCTTCATCAGACAACACCGTCAAGAATAACCATACCGTCCACCACTCTGCACGTGTGAACCGCCTGCTTGTCGCCATACGCCGGATGGCTGCGCCGATAGGCCGTCTCAACTGCCCCGGCAAGCTCCGCAGAGCTTTCTGCAAGCACCAGCGCCCCGGCAGCGCCTTTATCACCGCCCCCCAACATCCGCTCGCCTAACACACCTTCGACCGTCCGCGCGATATCGCACATCGTCTCCAGCTCCGGCCCGGATATCTTGTAATCATCCCGCAGTCCGAGACCGTCGGCGCGGAAGATAGCACCGACCCTGGCCACATCTCCCTGTTTCCATGCAGCCAGCATCTCGTAAAACCGGTTCTGTGCGGCGAAGATATACTTGAGCCGATCACAAAGGTTCGGATATTGTTCTTTGTATTTTGCCATCACCTCTTTGTAGAGTTTCTCATCGCGAATATCGGCGAGGCACGATATGTCAAACCCGCCCTTCTGCGCGATCCTCACAAGCTCCTCGCACTCGGCGCGCCGCACCTTGTACGTCGATTTCTCCAGTCCGGGGCGGACCGTACCGGTATCCATCACCATTATCCGAAAATCGCTTGCCCCCTCACCCAGGGGCACATATTCAATAGTCCGTGCGGCCGGATTGTAATGCGTTCCCATCCCCTCCCTGGCGAACAGGATCATAATCTGGTCGAGTTTGCCGCACGGCGAGCCGATATAATCATTCTCCACCGCCTGGGCAAGGTCCACGATCCGCATGCCGTCTTCAATCTCAATTCCGTTGGCGTCGAGCATCGAGGCAATCAGGTTCAGACTCAGCGAAGCCGACCGCGACATCCCCCCGCCCGGGATATTTCCGAATACAACCGCATCAATACCTTTGGTAAGAGCTATCCCCTCGCGTCGCAGAATATAATCGGCGCCATACGGAAACCGCGCCCACGTATCGGCAATCTCCGGCGATTTTGGCTCAGGGATCTTGCCCAACTCGAAATCGACAACTCCGTCACCGGCGAAGTTAGCGCTGAACAACCTCACACGATTGGCGCCGTTGGGCTTGTAAGCCAGCCAGATGAAGCGGTCCGTACCCACCCCGAACAACTCCGTACCGTTATAATCGCCATGCTCGACGCCCAGGCAGAACCGCGACGACGTCCGCCGCACTTTGCCGCCGGCAATGTCCAGCTTATGGTCCCTTGCCAGATCGATTATCTGCGCAACAGCCGCCTTGCCCTCGCCTGTCAGATTCATCTTCGCCGTCATCCTTTCATTGAACCGCTCGCCTTCGCTGCGAAACAGCCTGCCCTGAGCGAAGCCGAAGGGGCCCAAACATACACCAAACGCCCCGAAAGTTCAAATATCAATCGCGCCCGGACGACATGCTCAAAACGGCGGCGCCGCCGTCGTATCGCTGAACTGATCGGGTATTGGCCAGGCAAATTTCTCGCAGGCGACCGCATATTCTGCGTACCCGCCGTTTACGTCATGCCCGGTCCATCGGGCGCTGTCGCAGAGATTCCGGCGACCGGCCCGGCAGTAGTCGCAACGACCGCAGCTCCAATGCAGCCACGTAACGCCCACTCGCCGGGCAATCTCGAATCTGCCGGCATCGGCGGCCCTTTCGACAACTTCGCCCACGATCTGATGTCCGGGCACAATCGGCAAATGCGGCGGCGCCAGTCGGCCCTCAATCTGGTCCAATTCCGTATGGCAGACACCGCAGGCAAGAACCTTGAGCAGAACCTGCCCGCCTCTTAGCCGCGGCCGGTCAAGCTCGATCATCGCGAGCGGGTTTTGCCCAAGCGCGCCTGTGCCGACAATCGCCGCGGCTCTCATATCCCGCACTCCGGCTCGAGCTCGCTCAGAAAAATGTCGTAGCTTTCGTCATCGTACAGGCAGAAAACCACCCTCTCCAGCCCCGTCTCGCCGCTGAGATACTCGATGACGGCCCGCAGCATAATTCGGGCACACTTATCGAGCGGATACCCGAAAATGCCCGTGCTGATCGCGCAGAACGAAATGCTCTTGAGTTTGACGGCGTCGGCAATCTTCAGCGAATTCAGCGTGGCGTTTTGCAGTTTTGCATCCTCGTCGCCGGCGCCCATCCGGGGCCCGACGGCGTGAATAACGTATTTCGCCTTCAGATCGCCGCCGGTCGTAATCACCGCCTCGCCCACGCCGATCGGCGCCTTCCGGCTGCACTCGTCCTGGATAGCCGCCCCGCCCTTGCTCCGGATCGCGCCTGCCACTCCACCGCCCAACACCAACTGCTCGTTGGCCGCATTGACAATCGCGTCGGTCTCCTGCTCAGTAATATCACCCTCGACCACCTCAAGTATTGACCGATTGATTCGGCATTCCATTATCTGAGCCCTTTCAATTCTGTTATCGCACCGCATAGTACCTCGATAATCCGTCCCATTCAAGTCAAAACGCCCACCAACCATTATTTTGACGCTTTTACTTGCAAACCAACCCCCGCCCGTATAGAATCCCTCTTTCCAGCTATAACGGGGTGTAGCTCAGCTTGGTCAGAGCGCCTGGTTTGGGACCAGGAGGCCGTAGGTTCGAATCCTATCACCCCGATTTTCGACCAGGCTGAAAATCAGAACAGCAGAGAGGACTCAAGTATAAATGGGAAATCCCGGGTTATTGGATTATTGGGCAAAAAATAACAGGAGAGGAAAGGTTTTAATTATGTTTTTTAAGCGTTTAGATTTGAGATTTCAATTCACTGTTGGGATCATTCTGGTGTTATCGGCTGCCTCGAGTGTTCTTAAAGCGGATAAACCTTCATATATTGCTGCTGACTGGTCTTTGGAACATGGCAAGTGTCAGCCCGTGCCGCTTCGCGAGGTTGAGGCCTGGGGGTATCTTGGGACTCGAATAAACCGAAATACCGCAAGTGTGCTCGCCGGTTTGGAAAGCGATATCCTGATAGGGTTTGAGGCACAGATCGCAGGCAAAGAGTTACCGCCGGGAGCGAAACGCCTCGCCGCCGATTCGGACCTCTATAAATGGCTGGAAGGCGCCTGCTATGTATTTGTACGCACCGGGAACAAAGAAGTCAAAGACGCCATCGACCGAATAGCTGCGATGATAATCAAATGCCAACATGACGACGGATACATCAACACACAAGTACCGCCTAAAAAACGTTTCGATCCGAGCGTCAGGCATGATCTCTATATCGCCGGCCACTTCTTCGAGGCCGCTGTCGCTCACTATCGAGCTACAGGTCGGCGAAATCTGCTCGATGCCGCGAGAAAGTGGGCTAACTACCTGATCGACGAATATAAAAAAGGTAACGAATATTATACGACGACCGCTTTGCGCGAGCATTCCGAATATGAACTGGGGCTGCTTCGTCTGTATCGAGCGACAGGTGAAAAAAAATATCTCGATTTCAGTGAGACCCTGACCAGGCAACTTTGCAAAGTCGGGCCGAAAGTTAAAGATATTAAAGCAGGCGGCGGCCTCCATGCCGTTCGCGTCGGCTACCTCCTGACCGGCATGGCCGATCTTTACCTGCAAACCGGCAGCGACGAGATATTCCGGTATCTGCCCGATCTCTGGGACGAATTGGTCCGGACGCGTATGTATGTAACCGGCGCGATCGGTTCTCACGGGGAACACATATCGAAGGCGCCCTATGACCTTCCGCATACCCGGGATCACCCCGAGCGTTTTCTGGGTGAAACATGCGCGTCGGTGGCAATGATCATGTTTTCGTGGCGAATGCACGGGGCGACCGCCGAAAGCCGCTATTTCGATGTGATCGAAAATACGCTCTACAATCACTATCTGGGCGCGATCTCCCTGGACGGCAAGGGAACATTCTACTATAATCCCATGCGCATGGTAGGCGACCTGAGCAAAAAGAGCGATCACGGGCATAAACCTGCATCATCCCGATGTATGCTGCCAAAGCTCAACAAGACATCGTGCTGCATCACAAACTGCTGGCGTTTTCTTGGCGCCCTGCCGGAATATATCTTCTCACAAGACCGGCAAGGTTTGTTCGTCAACCTTTACACGACCTCAAGTGTTAATCATACGCTAAGCAGCGGCAGGGTAATATCCCTTTCGGTCGAGACAGAATATCCTCACGATGGAGATGTCAGGATCCGGTTTAACGGTAAAAATCCGACTTCGTTTAAGCTTCGCCTTCGGATACCGGGCTGGTGCAAATCGGCTACAGCGGCATTGCTCGGCGAGATGAGAAAGTCTGTTGAACCCGGCGAGTATCTTGTTATTGACCGCATGTGGAAGAAGGGCGATACGATTCGACTTCGATTTGAGATGCCGGTTCGGGTTATCGAATCCGATCCGCGAGTTAAGGCAAATGCCGGACAAATTGTTTTTGCCCGCGGGCCGGTTCTGTTTTGCCTGGAAGCCGAAGACGTTGACTTTCCCGTAGAACAGGCAACGGTCGCGATAGACCCAAAAGATGTTGAAAAACAGGTTGATGTTCAGTGGCATGGAGATCTTCTGGACGGAATCCACACCCTGAGCGTACCGGGCAAAGTTGGCGACCGAAAGGTCAAACTGAAATTAGTCCCATGGTCGGTAAGAGCAAACCGCAGCAAAAACAGCCGATGGATCATTTTCCTTCCATTAGCTAAGGAAGACGCCTGCGTCAAAAGTAGATACGACTTGCCCCTAAAGTTCTTGTAAAGCCGGCCGGGAGTATGTAAGGTAAAGGCAAGACTGCCCGGACGAGCCTGAGATTTATCTACTTATAGAACAGAAACCTGGAGAGGTGTCGGAGTGGCTTATCGAGCTGGTTTCGAAAACCAGTGTACTCTATTGGAGTACCGCGGGTTCGAATCCCGCCCTCTCCGTTATACCGGGCATGGGTGCTGCAAGTTCTTTGTCGCCAAGGACTTGCGGCGTTATTTTCTTATGAACAGGGTCAATGCCGTCGCTGCGGTCAGCGCCATCGCTGCCGGGAAGGCGAATGCGACGGTGGGTCCGAACTGCCGCCACAGTATTCCCATGATCAGGCCGGCCGGCAACATGCACACGCCGGTCACCGTGTGGTAGATGCCGTAGGCGGTTGCCGTTACGGATTCGTCTTGCACGAGGTCCGCTACGTATGCGCGGAGGACGCCTTCGCTGAGGCCGTAGTGGACGCCGTAGATCGCCATGAACAGCCAGATGAGGGCTTGTGTGTTGGAAAATGCAAAGCCCATATAGACCAGGCCGTAAACGCCGAATCCCAGCAGCGTGGTCTTTTTTCTGCCGATTTTGTCGGACAGGCGCCCGAAGGGGACAGCCGATATGGAACAGACGAAGTTGTACATGAGCCACAGGATCGGAATGAGGGCGACCTTGAGTCCGAGGTCTTTTGCACGCAGGATGAGGA
>QNBS01000157.1 GCA_003644175.1 Planctomycetota bacterium
GAGGCTCTCGCCGCCTGCGGCATCCTTGTATCCGGTCTGGCCGCGAATCTTCTGATCGCCGCCGGAGCAAAAGGCCTTTTCGCCCTGGCCGGTCAGGACAATCACACCGATAGCCGGATCATGCTCAGCGTCGCGAAAAGCCTCCGACATCTGCCTGACCGTCTCCGGTCGAAAGGCGTTTCGCACCTCGGGTCGATTAATCGTAATCTTTGCGATACCCTCAAACTTGTGATAGCCGATGTCGCTGTATTCACCGGCCGGCAGCCATTGTATCTCTTGCATCTGCATGCCCCTGTTATCGTGGGTTACGGTTGTTTGTTGACTGACTCGTTAAGCATGTCAATGATTTTGCGTTTCATGGAACGTCGCAATTTAAGGTTATCCTGGCGGTCGGTGGCGACTTCAATGACCGCTGCGACACCCTTATCGACTGCCGTTTGATACGACTCGACGAAATCGGACTTGCTGCGGCAGTGATAATGGTCAAGGCCAAACGTCCCGCAGACGCCGCCAAACGAAAAATCATGCGGCGCGGCGAAAAACTCCTCGAAAATATCGGCGTGCTGTGAGATCGGCAGAAAATGAAATATGCCGCCGCCCCGGTTGTTGATCACCACGACGATGACGCCCGCGGACAGACGGGCGAGGATCGACAGTGCGTTGAGGTCATGAATAAACGCCATATCCCCTATGAGCACAGTGGTAATCGAGGCCCTTTGCACGGCGAAGCCGGAAGCGGTGGATATGATGCCGTCGATGCCGCTGACGCCCCTGTTGGCTGCGACGGCGATGTTCTTCTTTGGACTTAGACCGTAAAGGTCGACATCGCGAATGGGCATGCTGTTTGAAAGGAAAAGACCGCTGCCGGCGGGCGCAGCTTCTGCGATATGCCGTGCGACAAAAGGCTCGCTCAAGCAATCGTCCTGCTCGATTCGTTCGGCGATTATCTGTTGGGCCTGGGCCGCCCTTTGATCAAAGAAGGCCGCGTACTGATCAGCGCCGCGCGGCCGCACGGTATCGGCGATCCTGTTACAGGCCGCGGCTATATCGCTCTGGATGTGCATGGTGACCGCGTGAATCGGGTCGTGTCGCTCGGGCGAGTCTTTGATGACAATGTAATTGGCAGGACTATTGGCGTTAAAGAACAGGCCGATCCGCCTGGACGTGGTGCGCCCGCCGACATGCAGCACCGTTGTCGGCGCCACCTGCTCATTGAAGCGCGGCGACAGCAACTCCTGGTCGAAATAGCGGATGACGTGCGCCGCGGCGCCGGTAAACCGCAGGCCGCTGGTGACATCCGCATATACCGTCCAGTTCAGCTTGCCTGCAAGTTTCAAAACGGCGGTTCGCTGCTCGGCGCTATCGAGCCTGCCCGCTACGATCATGCCGCGGTCGGTCTTGTCGATTATCGCACAAAGCGATTCGAAAGAATTATCCGCAGGAGTTACACAAGGGGCGGTGTACGACGTGAAAGGATCCTTGCTTTGCCGCCAGCGTTGTATGCCGGCGGTATAGCCTTCATCAACAGCCGTGTCCTGCGGCTGGAGCGGCTTGCGGTATCGGCAATTGATATGCACCGGGCCGGGATTGTTGTATCGACTTCTGAAGACGGCCTGGTCAATCGTCGTCAGCACCATTTGCGGCGGGATTTCTTCGGCGGGAGTGGGAAGATCAAACTGCCGGCGCACGAACCGACCGAAAAGCGAGTCCTGATTCATCGCCTGGTTTGCGCCGGTATCGATCAGCTCCGGCGGTCTGTCGGCGGTCAGCAGAAGCAGCGGTATCTTATCGACGGCGGCCTCGACGACGGCCGGATAAAGATTGGCTGCGGCCGTGCCGGAGGTGGTAATCACCGCGGCCGGTTTGCCGGCGGCGCGCCCGTAACCGAGCGCATGAAAGGCGGAACTGCGTTCGTCATAGCAGACAATGCTCTTTGCCCTGCTGTTTTGCGCAACGGCGGCAACCAGCGGCGTCGAACGCGAACCCGGCGAGATGCAGAAGTAGTCCACACCGCACCGGAGGAGTTCTTCGACAACCAGTCGGCCCCAGGCGGAATTTAGATTATATCGGTTTTCAGCTTTCATGTTTGTGGTGGTTTATGACATCCAGAAAGAGACTCAGCTTGTGCTCGGTCTCATTCCATTCTAATTCGGCCTCCGACGCCCGGACGATCCCTGCGCCTGCAAAGAGGGATATTTCATTGTTCAGGATGCGGCCCGAGCGAATACCGACGGCAAACTCCGAGGCGTCCGGCCCGATCCATCCCACGGGTCCGGCATACCAGCCGCGGGCGAACAGCTCCTGCGTGCGTATCTGCTCCAGCGCCGCCTGGCTGGGAGAACCGTTGACCGCAGCGGTGGGATGGAGTGCTTCGATTATGTCGGCGGTGCCGACGCCGTCTTTGAGCACACCGGCGAATCGGCTCCGGAAGTGCTGGACATAGCTCAGGGACAGAATGTCCCTGGCCTCGATCACATCGACACGTCTGCATATCCCGCCCAGATCCGACCTGACACTGTCAAACACATAGTCGTGCTCCTGGCGTTCCTTGGCGGAGGCGGCGAGCTTTCCCCGGTGATACTGTCGCTCCGCGTCGGTATCGCCCGTCGGGACCGTGCCGGCGATCGCCTCGCTGTAGATGTCGCCGGCATCTCTGCTGTAGAGGCATTCCGGGCTGCAGCCGATGAACGCATCATTGTCGTTGGACTGAAAGCAAAAATCATAAGTGTTGACACTGTTTTTTCTTATGGCCGCCAGCAGCGAAATCGGATCCACGGCATTGGACATTTCAAGGATCGATTTTCGAGCCAGGACGATTTTGTCGATGCGCCTTTCGGGCAGAGATTCGATCACTTTGCTTACCATTTCGCACCAGGCCGTTTTGTCCGGAACATCGAGACGACTCGATATCGCCGGCCTTGCCGGTTCATCCGACGATTGCGCCCGGCCGTCGGGGAATGTAAGTTTTGCGGTCAAACCCGACAGCCTCTCCTCGATGGATTCGAGCGTTTCTCCGGACTCACAACGAATATTGCACGCAAAAGTTGTCTTGCCGTCCTGACGACGCAACTCGAATTGCGGAACCAGGAAACAAAACCGCCCATAACGGGGCCAATACTCGCCGCACGCATTGTCGGGGTCAAAGGCAATCCCGCCATAGTATCGAACCGAGGCGTTTGCAGCGGCAATACTGCCGTCGATGCTCGCCAGGGCGCCCGCAAGGCAGCCGTGCGAGTCATCCGTTACGATGTCAGCCGCCCCCGCGCCGGCGGCGGCGAAGGAGTCGGCGCGGTCGGCCCAGTACATCTTGACGCCGCTGTCCTGCGCGGCGAGCCAATCAAGCAAAGAAACGTCATCTATTTCAACCTCAAGGCGCCGGAGTCTGCCTGCATCGCCATTCGACGCAGCCGGACTGTCCCTTAGCCGCCCGATAAGCCGCCCGGTCAACACATCCCTGCAACACAGCCCACTCTGCTCACTCATAAGAATCGCTTCCCGCCATTGTCCGCATGCGCGGGAATATTATCATTTAATCCCTGAACAGTCAAGCGTTCATGTTAAATGACATTCAGCTCTTCAGCTTCGTGACCGGCGTCTATTCCCACATCAGTCCCGACACGGCCCGGAGAAGCCGAGTTGATTATCTCAGTGCCTCGTCGTGGATGGGAGGGGTGTTTGCGTGGGATTGCTCGAATGTCAGTATCGGTCGGAAGTTGGGGTGGTCTTTGTATTGCAGGTTCTTTCGACCGTAATACGATCCGTAGTACTGGCCGTTCGAGTCGATCCATGTGGTTACGCCGATTCGCTCTTCGGGCGTCAGCTTGACGTCGTAATGCTCCGGGGCGATGTATTTTGCCAGTCGGCTTGCATACGTGCCGAGACTGTACGGCGGCAGGTAGTGATTGTTTCCGGACTTGGGGTGGTTCTCGCCGATGATCGAGATGAGCTTTCGTTTTATGATGTTCTCGTACGACCGGTTGAAAAGCTCAGTTAGTTCGCCGGTCAGATCGAGGTTGCCTTCGGTTTTGTCGCCGCCGTGGCAGCGAACACAGTGGGCGTCCCAGACGGGTTGCACATCGACGGCGTAATACAAGGGCCGTGAGCCTCGTTTTTCGCCCGGCTGAGGTCCGGGCGTGTCGGGCGCTCGCTTCAGGGCAGCCACCACCGCTGCCGGCATTGCGGCGTGCGAAACGTCCTGGGCCTGTTCGTGACAGCCGACACACGATCGCACCTCGCCCGGCCGGAAATTGACAAAAGTACGTTCACGCTGGACTTCGACATAATCCTTATCGAGCGCCTGGAAGAAGATGTTCTTGTCGGCCTGGACCAGGAAATGCGCCGAACCATCCTCTTCGACGGGTACGACGCCATGCTGGATCTTCAGGCCGAGGTGCGTGTCGCAGGTGACGACGGAGTGCTGCTGATCGTAAACGTCGCCTTCCCAGAACCGCCGCGACGCCCAGGGTCGTGGAACATGCTAGTTGACCCGGATGTATTTGATCGTGCCGCGCGGGACGTTGTCCATGCCGCGATAGATATCCGTTACGACCACACGGGCAAGCCCTTTTTTTGCGAGTTCTTCGTCGATTCCGCCGGTCACAACCGGCGGTTTCGGGCGTTTGCGGACGGGTATCGGCATCCAGTATGAATACTCGCTGTCTTTGGCTAACAGGTCCCTGTTGCCCTTGCCGTCGATGAGGTACAGGCCGTAGGCGTTGACTACATTCCACTTGTCCCGCGGGTTGAAGGCGACGAGAAACTGCGAATCCGACAGCGGATACGGGTCCATATAGAGCGGTCCGCGATCGGTGTTGCCGCGCCCGTCGCGTCCTCGCTGCATCCTGGGGGGGATGGGCTTTGTCGCGCCGCCGGGCACGTTGTCCCAGCCCCACTGGTGCCGCGTATCGACCTCCGGTGTGATATAGGTAACACAGTCGCCCGTGCGGCGGTCCAGGCGGGTGTCGATCAGCATCAGCGTGCCCACGCCAAGCGGCATGTGCGGGGCGCCTATGGCGACGAACAGCGTGTTGGAGCCGGGCACGGCGCGTCCGACGTTGAAGACCGACGGGAAGGCAATGCTCATGCCGTAAACTTCTTCTGAGCCGGCGCCGTCGGGGCGAACGGCCCAGAGGCCCTTGTTGGTGACCGAGCCGTTATCGACATATTCCCACCTTGTGTAGAGGATGCGCCCGTCGTTCATTATCGTCGGGGCCGATTCGCTTACGGAGTTGTTGGAAAGCTTTTGCATGTTCCGGCCGTCTGCGTCCATGCGGTAAAGGACCGAACTGGTGAGCTTGTCCGGGCCGTCGCAGAGGATTCCGTATTCGCAGCGGGTCGATACGAAACAGATTCCGCCGTCGGGCAGATAGCACGGATGCATGTCGTCGGTGTGATGGGCGTACCCGGCACTTTTCATCCAGTAGTCCAGTTGATACTTCTCGATGCGGGCCGCTTCGTCGGCGGGCGGGAATGTCAACTGGCGAAGTCCGGCGCCGTCGATTCCGACCTCCCAGATGCGAAAGCCGACGCCGATTTTTTCTTTCCAGCCGAATACTACTTTTTTGCCGTCAAAGGACAGCGCGCACCGCCCGAAAATGCCGTGGGACAACTCGGAAGCGATTTCGCGGATCGTTCCGTCGGTCAGCGACAATACGCACAGATTGCCGCCGAATTTTTTGCATCCGTCGATGAAGTCGGTGTAGTAGTGCGACGATTGCAGTGTATAGCGACGGACAAAGAGTATCTCCTCGACGTCGGGCAATAATCGTCGCAGCCTGGCGCGGCCGGCGGCGGTGTCTTCGCTGATGTTGAGCGATGCAAGCGGGTTGGGCCGCTCTTTGCTTTTGCCGAACAACTCGTCAACGGTCGGCGCCGTGAACACAA
>QNBS01000158.1 GCA_003644175.1 Planctomycetota bacterium
CTCGCGGGCGACCTTTAAATGGCGCCGGCTGGTGTTGCGAGCGACAATGGCCGTTGCGCCCTGGCCGACCATCGCAGGCGTATTCGGCATGGCGCGGATAATGGGTACGTCGCCAAGATGCCCGGCAATCTTCTCGATTGTGATGCCGGCGGCTATTGAAATCACGACGGCGCTATCTTTTAACGTGCCCTTTATTTCGTCTAAGACCTCGTCCATATTCCGGGGCTTGACGCTCAGGACGAGCACGTCAACCTGGGACGTGAGTTCGACGTTGCCGCTGGTCGGCGCAACGCCGTATTTTTCCTTTAGATAGTCCAGCCTGTCCTTGCGAATATCGCTGATGAGCACATCCCGGGGCGCATATAGATTGGCGGAGATGATACCCCGCATGAGGGCTTCGGCCATGTTGCCGCTGCCTATGAAGCCTATAGTGGACATAACTTCTCCTTGTTAAGAAAAATTTTGCGATTATAATGTTATTGCGTATTATCTTACATGAAATTGGCGTTATTTCAAATAATTTCGTAACATTTTAGCCATGTGCCGAAAAAACCTGAAACCGCCCGTTCGGCTACGCTCAGGGCAGGCTCTCCGGCGGAGGCTGTTTTATTCTGGATTCGGCGCTTTCGCGGGAATGACAAGGGTTGTTTCCACAGCAGGAACTAATCAGAGGCGTTTTTGAGTAAGGAGAGGTCATGTTTTCGAGAACATCTGCACGCATATGTATCGTAACCGGTCTTATTATTATCGCTTCAGCGTGTGGTTCCGTGTGTTTTGGGGCCAATGAGATGGTGCTGTGGTACGATAAGCCCGCCGAAAAATGGGTCGAGGCCCTGCCCGTCGGCAACGGCAGATTGGGGGCGATGGTGTATGGCGGTGTCAAACGCGAGCAGTTGCAGTTCAATGAAGATACACTCTGGGCGGGCAAGCCGCGAAGTTATGCCCATCAGGGTGCTTACAAGCACCTCGGCGAGATTCGGCGGCTTTTGTTCGACGGCAGGCAGCGGGAAGCCGAGAACCTGGCGATGGAGAAATTTATGAGTATTCCACTGCGTCAGGAACGGTATCAGCCGTTTGGCGATATATACATCGATTTTGCCGGCCATGACGATGTGAGCGATTACAGGCGGCAGTTGGATATCGATTCGGCGGTCGCGTCAGTGACCTATCGTGCGGACGGGGTAAACTACAGGCGCAAAGTTTTTTCAAGCGCGCCCGATCAGGTGATTGTGGTTGAACTTTCGTGCGACAAGCCGGGCGCCCTTTCGTTCGATGCCACGTTGGACAGCGTCCATGAGATTAAGGAAGTTGTGCGAATCGACGGCGAGACCATCGCCCTGCGAGGCAGAGTCAAAGACTATTTCGATAAACGCACAAAGGAGACGCACGAATGTGTGTTGAAGTTCGAGGCGCGGCTTCGTATCAGGACAACGGGTGGGAAGGCAACTGTAACCGATAGCGGAATCAAGGTCGAAGGCGCAGACAGCGCTACCTTGCTCCTTGTCGGGGCGACGAACTATAAGAAATACAACGATGTCAGCAGGGATCCGGGCAAGGCGTGTGCCGATACGCTCGGCAAAGCGGCGAAAAAGAGCACCAGGCAGTTGCATGACGCGCACACCGCCGATCATCGCAGGCTGTTTCGCAGGGTCTCGATTGACCTTGGCAGGACCGATGCGATGAAGCTTCCCACCGACGAACGAATCAAGGCGTTCAAGGACGGCGACGATCCTCAGTTGGCGGCGCTGTTCTTTCAATACGGGCGGTATCTCCTGATCGCCAGTTCCCGCCCCGGTTGTCAGCCGGCGAATCTGCAGGGGATATGGAACGAGAGCCTGTCGCCTGCGTGGGGCAGCAAGTGGACGGTCAACATCAACACGGAGATGAACTACTGGGCGGCGGAGATGATTAATCTTTCCGAATGCCACGAGGCGCTGTTTGACATGATCGCCGACGTCTCGGAGACCGGCAAAGCCACCGCCAAAGAACATTATAACTGCCGCGGCTGGGTGCTGCATCATAATACCGACATCTGGCGGGGGGCTGCGCCGATCAACCGCTCCAATCACGGTATCTGGCCGACGGGCGGGGCGTGGCTGACGCAGCATCTGTGGTATCATTACCAGTTCACCGGCGACCGCGAATTCCTCCGGAAACGCGCTTATCCGATTATGAAAGGCGCCGCGGAGTTCTTTGTGGATTATCTCATCGAAGATCCGCGCAACGACAAGGGCCGGCTGATCTCGGGCCCGTCCAACTCGCCCGAAAACGGCGGCCTGGTGATGGGTCCGACGATGGATCATCAGATCATCCGGGACCTGTTCGGCAACTGCATCAAGGCAAGTGAAGTTCTGGGCGTCGACGCCGACTTCCGCAAGGTGCTCATCGAGAAACGCGACCGGCTCGCCCCGATGCAGATCGGCCAACACGGCCAGCTTCAGGAGTGGCTGGAGGACAAGGACAATCCAGGCAACAAACACCGCCACGTCTCGCATCTTTACGGCCTGCATCCGAGCAACCAGATCACCAAACGCGGGACGCCCGATCTGTTTGAGGCGGCAAAGAAATCGCTCGAGTTCCGCGGCGACGGGGGCACGGGCTGGTCGATGGCGTGGAAGATCAACTTCTGGGCGAGGTTCGAGGACGGTGACCATGCCTATACGATGCTGGAGAATCTGCTGAGGCTGACGGGGTCGCCGAAGACGGAGTACAAGGGCGGCGGGGTATATCCCAACATGTTTGACGCTCATCCGCCATTCCAGATCGACGGCAACTTCGGGGCGACATCGGGCATCGCAGAGATGCTGCTGCAAAGCCACGCCGGCGAACTCCACATATTACCCGCCCTGCCGGGCAAACTGCCCACCGGCAGCATAAAAGGGCTCCGCGCCCGCGGCGGCTTCGAAGTGGATATCGACTGGAAAGAAGGCAAACTCCAAACAGCCCGGATCCGCTCGCTGTTGGGCAACAAATGCAAAATTCGGTACAACGAAACCGTCAAGGAATTCGATACCCGGGCAGGCAGAACGTATTGCCTTGATAAGCAACTTGAGGAGATTTAATTCGATAAGTCATTGAAATACTTTGACAGAAGGCTTTTTTTGACGATATAATGGTTGTTATGGTTTCAGCACAGGACAGACAGGCAATTATCGACTTAGCCAGGCGCTATGACGTGGGGAGGATTCTGCTCTTTGGTTCCAGTGCAGATCCGAAAAAGGAAGCCCAGGACATAGATCTGGCCGTCGAAGATATTGCGCCGGCGGGCTTTTTCTATTTTTACGGGGATTTGATCTTTAGTCTGTCAAAGCCGGTCGATCTTGTCGATCTGTCAAAAGATACGAAATTCAACCGTCTGATTCAACAAAATGGCGTCCCTCTCTATGACCGAAACAGATGAATACTTTGACAAAGTTTTGCAGGCTTTGACGGAGTATCATAATATAGTACCTGACGAATACATTTTGCTTAGTCACATGAATACTCTTGCTGGCAGTATGCCTTTGAAGTTGGTGGCGGATGTCTAAGGTGAGCAAAAAAACAGATTTAATTATTCCAGCCGAGCGAATCCAGCAGTGCATATATCTGATCCGCAAGCAAAAGGTAATGCTTGATAAAGATTTAGCTGCCCTGTATGGGGTAGGTTTTGAGGTCGCAAATTGCGACCTCAAAAAAAGGCCGTGGCGGCAGGCGATACAATCCTTATGCTTTCACCGAGCAGGGTGTGGCGATGCTCTCCAGCGTTCTGCGGAGCAAACGCGCGGTTGAGGTCAATATCGCCATAATGCGAACCTTTGTCAAACTGCGGCAAATCCTTGCTGACAATGCCCTTTTACGCCGAAAAATCGAATCGATGGAACGCAAATACGATGAAAAATTCCAGCAGGTTTTTGAGGTTCTAAAGTATATGATTGCCGAAGAAACCAGGCCCAAACAACCCTTCGGCTTTCACAGCAAGAAAAGCGAAAAATGAACCGATTAAAATATAACGAAGCGGAGGCAAGGGTGCCAAAAGCCCTGTGGACAACCTGTAAAGGAGATAGTCAGGTGTGTTATACGGCAAGGGAAAAACCTGGCGCGGCATAGCCGCAACCAAAGAGAAGGTGGCCACGAATCTTCACGAATGGACACGAATTATTACTGATTTTAACGGCCTCAAAAGGCACAAAAAAACAAAAGTTTCTTATCTTGGGATTGAGACTTAACCTTCTGCATTTCAAGCAGTTATGAAGGGCCTCATAGAAAAACGTGCATAAAAAACAAGAAGTTGACGGATAGTAGTATGGAAATATCTGATTGCACCATAATCATATCTTTAATTATTGTTGTCGTAGGATGGTTTGTTAATAGTTTCCTTAATAGAAGACATGAGATTTCCAAGAAAAGGTTGGATTTTCGGTTGGAATCTTTACATTCGTTTTTGCCTGTATTCTTGTCGATGACCTCAAGTCTTCAACCATTCATAGACGACCCAACCTTAAACGATAAAATAAGAACTGCTCGTGTTAATTTTCAGTTGTATGGTCTGCAAGATGAAATAGACTTATTCAATAAATTTGTTGTATCAATTGAGAAACAAAATACTAATGAGGCAACTATCACTATTAATGAGCTGATCGGTATGGTAAGAAGCAGGTTGAGACATGAATTAAAATTGCCATCTTTGAGGTTATAGTATTTTTCATAGACAAAAGAATTTCGTATAATGAAAGGATGCACTTGACGGGTATTTCGCTGGTGCTTCCTACCAGTAAGTAATCCAAGTCGTTAGCATAATGAATACTTTCGAAACGACATACGAAACTTTGTATCGGATTTATGATAAGCATCGGGGGCAATATAGGGAAAATTCCTTTGACTCGCAACAGATGTGTTTGATCTGGATACGGCCATCGCAACAACTACATTTGAAAAGGACGGAACGAAATACACGCGCCAAGTCTTTGCAAGCCCCGTCGACGACGTCATCGTTATCAGGCTCAAGGGCGACCTTGAGATGTGATCCGCTTTTGACAGGCCCCCGGGGTTCTTTACATCCGCGGCTATTCGGTTGGCTTTGTTGTGTAGTTGTGTTTTTCGAAAATTAGCCGGGCGGCGTTGGAGTTTATGAAATCTATAAAGGTTTGCGCGTCGGCTTTTTTCTTTGAGAATTTCAGGATGCCGATATCCACCGACGAGACGATGTTGTCGGCCGCGGCGATGGGTATAAGTTCGCCGTGGTCGTCGTAATATCGTGCGATCGCATCCCAGACGATTACCGCATCGAGTGCGCCGGCGTGTATCTGCATGCCTAATTCGTTGACCGTTTGCGACTGGAACTTGAGGTTCTTTTCGATGTCCGCCCAGCTTATGCCGTTTTTTTCGAGGAGCCGCTTTGTTGTTCTGCCGATTGCACATGCCTTTGGGTCGCCCAGGCCCACGCTTAGCCCATCGCCCAGCAGATCGCCGAGCCCTGCGATATTCTTCGGATTGCCTTTTTTGACGAGGATAGTCGGGACCCAGTAGAAAACCGGCCAGGAGGCTTCGATCATGCCCGCCTCATCGGCCTGGGCGATATAGTGCTTGTCGCCCGGCATATAAAGATCGCCGGTCTGAGTCAGTTTGATCTTGCTGAGCAGCACCTCGCTGCCGGCGTAATCGGTCACAATGCTGATATCGTGTTCTGCCTCAAAGGCCGTAATGATGTCGGCTATCGCAGGGCGAATCCCCGCAGCACAGTAAAATACAACCCTGTCGGCGTCTCGCCGCCTGCACCCCAAAAAACCAACAACCGCAACCACTGTCAAAATGAAAACAATTCGCTTCAAGACAACAACCCCTTCAAGTTCACAAGAATCCCCCCCCCGGACCGAAAATCGACACGGCGAGTATACCAGAAATA
>QNBS01000159.1 GCA_003644175.1 Planctomycetota bacterium
TGATAGAGCATTGTGGTTGTTGTTTGTAGTGCCGGTGGTTTTACTGCCTGCATACATCTGGTGTTTTTGGCACAAGGCCAAGGCACTTAGGATATTGGCCTGCAATGAAATGCTCAAGAAGATTAATGTTTCAGTAAGCCTGAAAAAGCAGATATTCAAAGCTATTTTGCTGATTGCCGGTTTCATTAGTATCGTAATAGCGCTGACTGAGCCTCAATGGAATCCACAGGCCCAAACAATAAAACGCCAAGGCAGAGATGTCTGTATATTGCTGGACACTTCCCGTTCAATGCTGGCCGAAGACATCAAGCCGAACAGGCTTGAGCGTTCAAAGATAGCTATACTGGATCTGCTGGAGACGCTGAGAGGCGATCGCGTAGCAATAGTAACATTCGCCGGGAACAGCACCGTAAAATGCCCGCTGACGCAGGATTATGCATTTGCGAGAATGGTGTTGGCGGATATATCTACTAAAAGCAGCAGCAGAGGCGGCACAATGATAGGCGATGCAATTCGCAAAGCCGCTGAAGAAGTTTTCGACAAGCAAAGCCGTGAGTACAAGGATATAATCTTAATTACCGACGGAGAGGAGCCTGAAGGGTGCAAAAGTTTTGCCCCCGAGGCCGCCGAAAAAGCCGCCGAAGAAGGTATAAGAATAATAGCTATCGGCCTTGGCGATAAAGATCAGGGTTCACGGATTCCTGTTATGGGTCCGAATGGTGAAAAAACATTTCTCAAGTACGAAGGCGAAGAGGTCTGGTCCAAAGTCGGCGCTGATATGTTGCGAGAGATTGTTTCTGAGACTGACGGTGGAAGATATCTTTCGTTTGAACCGGGCACAACTTTGGATCTTGGCAAGGTTTACGAAAGCCTGATCGCTTCAGCCCGGAAGCGCCGTCTTGAATCGACGACAATGTTAAAGTATGATGAAAAATTTCAGATATTCGCAGCATTGGGTCTGGCTCTGATTATTTGTGAGGTTTTTATAAGTGAATGCAGGAAGACATAAAACAATTTTACCGCTTTTGCTGGTTTTGCTTACGCTGCAAAGAGCTTTTGCCGGTTCAGTTCAGATTTCCACCGACCGGGGCAATCGGCTGTACAGGCAGGGAAAATTCAACGAAGCCATAAAAGAATACGACCAGGCTCTTATCGACAGCCCCCATGCCTTAGAGCCGAAATTCAATAAGGCAAACAGCTATTATCGTCTTGACGATCCCGGCGAGGCAATGAATTTGTACCGTCAGGTCGCCGCTGAAAGCAAAGATATGAAGCTTGTCGCCAAGGCAAAATACAATCTCGGCAACTGTTCTTTTCGACAGGGTTCAAAACAAAGAGACTCGAACCTGCAAAAGGCAATTGAGGAGATGAAAACCGCCATAGAGCACTGGCGAAGCGTGCTGGATATCGACAGGGAAAATCAAAAGGCGGCAAAGAATATCGAAGTCGCCCGTCTGACGATAAAAGACATCCTTGACCAGATCAAAAACCAACCTCAGCAACCCCAAGACCCTAATCAGCCCCGGGACTCCGGGCGGCGGCAGCAACAAGATCAACAACAAAGTCAGCAGCAGCAAGCCCGGGACCCTAACAACCTTGAGGATAACAAACAGAATTCCAGGGACGACTCGAATGAGCCTGAGCAGCAAGAGGCGGAACAACAACAGCAGCAGGTCCGGGAAAAAGACGAAGAACAACAAAAACAGAAATCCGATGCAACCGCCCAGGAAATACTCGACAAAGAACAGCGTGACAAAAAACAAAGGCAACTCCTGCAAAGAACTCGTTACCGGAAAGTGGAAAAAGACTGGTAGTATGACTGTTTTCAGGAAATATACTTCTGTCGCCCTGGCCTTGACGGCTTTGTTTGCAGGCAGTGCCGCCGCTAAAGTACGGGTCTTTGCACAAGTTGATTCCCGGAAAGACGTCTATGTCGGGGAAAGTTTCACTTATCATATAATCATCGACGGCGAAAACAACCCGGGCATGGTTGACTTGACGCCTCTGGAAAAATATAACCCTCGAAGCGCAGGCAATAGAGATGTTTCAGAAACCACGATCAGTATTGTAAATGGAAAAACAACCAAAAATGTAGTCAAACGATACGTGATGAGTTATTCGCTGGTTTCCAATCAGGCCGGCTATATAGAGCTTGGTTCCGTAAAAGTCGCCGTTGCCGGAAAAAGCTATCAGACCAATCCGGTTACCGTAAACATTCTAAAGCCGGGCACAACCGACCAACTGGATTTGGAAGTAACATTGTCGGAGAACAAATGTTACGTCGGCCAGCCTGTCTTGATGACAATTAAGTTTTACTTCTCCGCCGACATTAATGATCCGCAGTTTAATATCCCGGTCTTTAACGGCGATTCATTTTATTTTGAAAACCCTGATATTCCCGGTCGGCAGGTCAAAGAGTATGATTTAGGCTCCGGCGTAACTGTTCTGGTTTCACAGCATCAAGTGCGGCATAAAGGCAAACAATCCAATGTGCTCATTCTGCGAAAGATTCTCATACCAAAAGTATCCGGCGATATACAAATCGAGCCGGTTGCGGTATCCACAGATGTTGTCGTGGGGCGGTCGCGGTCAAGGGACCGTTTTTTTGATGATTTTTTCAACTCCGGCTTTTTCAACTCCGGCAAAGAATATAAGAGATTTATGACAAGTTCAAAACCTCTGTCCCTTACCGTATTGCCGCTGCCGGAACAAGGCAAGCCCGACGGTTTTTACGGCCTCGTCGGGCGGTATACAATCTCGGCCTCAGCGAAACCTGTAACAGATGTATATATGGGCGATCCTGTTACACTGACTATTAAGATCGGCGGCAGCAAGTACTTAAAACCCGTTCAGTGGCCTAAACTTGAACAGGTGCCGGAATTAGCGTCCAACTTTTTAATACCGTCCCAAAAAGCGACACCTGCAATTGATAATGGTTTCAAGGTTTTCACACAAACAATCAGGCCCGACAACAATCTGGCAAATGTGATACCTTCGATACCACTGGCGTATTTCGACCCTGATACCGGCAACTATAATGTAGCAAAGACCAGGCCGATAAAGCTCGATCTTAAGCCTTCCAAACGACTGACTGCCGCAGATACGGAAGGAAAAGATTTTGCTCCGGTCAACAAGGAGGTTGAGGCAATAAAAAAAGGTCTCTCGGCTAATTATGAAAGCCCGGATGTTTTAGAAAATATGAGTTTTTCACCGGCCGCCGCCTTAATACGCCCTGTTTATGCTCCTGTTTGGGCGGCGCCTTTAGGCATATTGATCTTGAGTTTGCTTGTGAAATTCCTGACCCACGCCAGCCCTGAAAAAGCAGCCGCAAAACGACGTCGCCGGGCGTGTAGTAAAGCGACGGCGCAATTAAAGAAAGTTGCTTCGATGGATTCTTCGCAGCGAAATGAGCAGGTAGCCTCGATCATGAAACAGTACATCGGCGATCGCTTCGACAAAATGGCCGGTTCACTTACAGGCAACGACTGCTATGAGGCG
The DNA here is from genome assembly GCA_003644175.1 of Planctomycetota bacterium. Classification (GTDB taxonomy): domain Bacteria; phylum Planctomycetota; class Phycisphaerae; order Sedimentisphaerales; family Anaerohalosphaeraceae; genus B28-G16. The sequence continues at coordinate 3,499 of QNBS01000159.1, forward strand.
ATTGTTGATGCTACAGGAGATACCGAAGCCGGCGACAAATATCGCCGGACAATAGAACACTGCGAATCCGCTCGTTATGCATCAATAGACATAAATATTGATTTTGGGAAAGCCAGGGACATAATCCGGCTTATCCGCAATATCGAAAAGAAATGTAAATAATGATTAGGAAGAGACTAATAATATGGTTTTTTTCGCTCCTGGTTAGCCTGGTCGGATTTGCCGATGCACAGATGTCAAAAGACCGGGCCTACTCGCTTTTCAGCCAGGCCAACGAAAGTTTCCGGCAAGCTAATTCAGCCGGGGATTCCGAGCAGGGCGAAAGGCTTTATGGCAAAGCAATACTTGCTTTTGAAAGAATTATAGATGAAGGTCAAATTAAAAATGCAAAGCTATATTATAATCTCGCCAACGCTTATTTTCTGAAAGGCGACATCGGAAAAGCCATACTGAATTATCGGCGAGCCGAAAAACTTGACGGTTCAAATCCGGATATTCAAAAAAACTTAGCCTTTGCACGCAGCAAGAGAATAGATAAAATCAGTATAAAAACCAAAAAGCGTGTTTTGCAGACTTTGTTTTTCTGGCATCACGACTTTGCCGTCAAAACCAAATTTTTACTTACATGTATCTTCTTTGGCGCTGCTTGTATATGCGCCACCGGGATAATATGGTTTGGCAGAAACGCATCACTAACAACTTCCGTAATCGTATGTGCAATCTTGACCATCTGTTTATTTACATCGCTCATCATAGAATCCAGAACGAAGGCTCTTAGAATTTGCGGCGTTATCACCGCTAAAAAGGTCATTGCCCGTCAAGGCGACGGGCAAAATTATCCACCCAGCTTCAAAGACCCATTACATGCCGGAACAGAATTTGATGTTCTCGAAAGCCGACCGGGATGGCTTTATATAAAACTTTTCGATGATAGTTACAGCTGGATTCCCAACACTGCCGCCGAGCTAATTTAATGGTATAGGAATTTGTATTAGCCACCTGTTTTTAGAAACAGGCAACCAACTTTTTTGGAGTTGAACCTGTTTTTTTTGTGCCTTTTTGCGGCTTTCTAAATATTGCAAAAAACTCGGCCGGCCGCTAAGATGCTTGAAGACTTTTGCAAAATTACGATTTGACATGTTTTTGGGAAAGAAAAGTCGCTGAGCTTTTTTCTTTCCTTAGAGATAACTCATTATGCGGTCGGAGGTTATGGGATTACATAAGAAAATCGAAAAAATGATTTTCTTATGTAAAGTATGCCAAACCGCAATTTTGCAAAAGTCTTGATGCTTATTATGTCCTGCCGTAGAGGTTAAATAGGGCGATTGTCTGTAAACGACCAAATAATTCAGAGGTGAACGTGTCGCATAAAATTATATCCAGGCCGACAAAGGTCGAATTGTCCAGGGTGAAGGATATTATTGCGCAATACCCTGCGAAAAGGGCCGGCCTGATACCTGTTTTGCAGGATATCCAGGACAGTTTCGGCTATCTTCCTGAAGCGGCGATAGACCGGCTGAGCGAGCTATCTGATGTTTCCGCCAACGAAATCTATGGAGTAGCCACGTTTTACACGCAGTTTCGTTTTAGTCCGCCGGGCGAGCATAGTGTTCGCGTCTGCCAGGGAACTGCCTGCCATGTCCGCCAGGGCCTGCAACTGCTTAACGAGGTAGAGCAGCGGTTGAAAATCAAGGCCGGCCAGACAACCGCCGACGGCAAATTCGACCTGGAGCGGGTGGCTTGTCTGGGTTGTTGTGCACTGGCGCCGGTTATGGTGGTGGACGACAAGGTTCACGCCAGAATGAGCGTTAAGAAAGTTTCATCCGTACTATCTCAATATACTAAGGATGGAGGCTGCGAGTAAATGACACCATTGCAAAAGGCCATCGCCAAAGCCCGGGACCAGTGGCGGCGCCTCGAAGACAGCAGTATTCCTGTCTTCTTTGTGGGGTCGGCGACATGTGGTCGAGCCGCCGGCGCCTCGGAAGTATTGGAGCGGTTGCGCCGGTTTATCGAGGACAAAGGCATAGAGTCGCTGGTTATTGAAACAGGCTGTCTTGGCTTGTGCTATCTGGAGCCATTGGTGATTGTGCACAAACCCGGCTCGCCGCGGATATGCTACGGCAATGTCGGGCCCGACGAGATAATCGGCATTCTGCAAAATCATGTCCTGGGCGATGACCCGTGCGCACAATGGGCGTTGGGCAAAATGACGCCGGGAGATGTTGACGGCATCGGTGATTTTAATGAGCACCCGATGCTTCGCCGGCAGGTGCGGCGAATTCTGCGTAACTGTGGAATCATCGACCCGGAAAATATGGAACACAGACTGGCTCGTGAAGGCTATCGCGGATTTTTGCGGGCGCTGGAAA
>QNBS01000160.1 GCA_003644175.1 Planctomycetota bacterium
GACCAGGCAAGAGCCGCTTCCGCCGCTTTTGCCCCAGAGGCAGGCGCCAAACGAGACGACATAACAGACGAAGTAATCATCACTATTGATCCGCCGGACGCAAAGGATTTTGACGACGCGATAAGCCTGCGCAGAAACACCGACGGCAACTGGGTCCTCGGTATTCATATCGCCGATGTAAGTACGTTTATTCCGATGGACTCGCCGCTGGATGTCGAGGCGAGGGATCGCGGAAACAGCACATATCTGCCCCGCAAAGTCATACCTATGCTGCCGGAGATACTCAGCAACGGCATCTGCAGCCTTCAGCCCAAACAAAAACGCTTCGCAAAAAGCGTCTATATCACATATGACGACAACGCTAATGTATTAGGCAGGGAATTCGCCAACAGCCTCATCTGCTCCCGGGCGAGGCTGACGTATCAAGAGGCCGATCTTATCATCAGGCAAAAGGCGCAAAATCACCCCGGCGAGGTGGTCGCTCTGCTCAAGGATATGGAGACCCTGGCGCGGGCGATTGCCAGGCGGCGTGCAAAGAACGGCATGCTGCACCTGGACCTGCCGGAGACGGAGCTTGTGTTTGACGATGCCGGACGTGTCGTCGACGCCGAACCCGCCGACGACAGTTATCCGCATACGATCATCGAGATGTTCATGGTCGAGGCCAACGAGGCGGTGGCGGCCTTGCTGGACCGGTTCAACATCCCCTTTATGCGGCGGATTCACCCCGAACCCGATCCGACGAGTGTGAAGAACCTCGGCCGATTCGTCAAGCTCTGCGGACTGAAAGTGCCGCGCCGGCTTGACCGGGCGGCAATACAGGACCTGTTGGCGGCGGCAAAAGGCAAGAGCTGCTCGTACGCCGTCAACGTGTACATACTGCGAAGTCTGCAAAAGGCTGAGTACGCCCCGCTGCATATCGGTCATTTCGCACTGGCCTCGAAGGCATATTGCCACTTCACCAGCCCGATTAGACGATACGCCGATCTCCTGGTGCATCGGCTGCTGCAGTGCTATCTGGATCGCCACCTGAATATGATCGGTCTCGAAGAGGTCCTGGGCGATGCCGAACTTGCCGAAATCGGAAAACATATCAGCTTTACCGAACAGCGATCAACCGACGCGGAGCGCGAATTGAAGGTCGTGCTGATTCTGCAAATGCTCAGCGACCGCATAGGCGACCAACTCGACTGTGTGGTATCGGGGCTGACGAATTTCGGCATCTTCGCCCAGTGTGTTAAATACGGAATTGAAGGACTGATCGAGTTTGGCGATTTGGGAATGGACGAGTGGAAATTCGACGACAGGGCACAGGCGGTCATCGGAAAACACTCGGGCAAAAGCGTACATCTCGGACAGGACATGAAGGTCACAATCGTGGCGGTAAACGTCCAGGGACGGCATCTGACACTGGCGCCGGCGAAAATGCTGGTCGATTCACGACGCCGGTTCAATTCCCCCGCAAACCGCCAAAAAGCACGAAGAAGCAGAAAAGAAAGACAAACCAGACGACATCGATAGCATACCACTATTGTCCTTAACGGCAATTTTGCAGGAATCACAGTTTAACTTGGCGTGGCATAGCCGCAAAAGGCACAAGAAAACTGGCCGCGAAAAGGCACAAAAGTCACAAAAAAACAAAAGTTTCGTAACATTTTCGCCAGGTATCGGATTCGTTTGTCATTGGCGCAAAACACTTGTCATTCCCGCGAAAGCGGGAATCCAGAATAAGACAGCCTCCGCCGCAGGCGGTTTCCTTTTTTAACCGCACAGTAGTACAGAGCAGGGCTAAATATTACGCCTCTAAATGTCGGTTGATTTATGGTCGAAGACGGATAGGAAAGTTTTTTTAATATCGGGTTGAACGGGGCCAACATAAGTGTAGAATAATGAGGGTAATGCCTGTTCACTTGCTGGGAAAACAGGTCTTGCAGAAAGGCTGGCGTGCATGATACAGGAAAATGAAGTAGTCATGCTCCTTATGGCGATCGGCGTTTTGATTTTTATTCTCGTCAATCGCCGACTGATCATGCGCATCGTGGCGGCGCGTGTGCTGGTTGCAGCTTTCTGTGTCCTGCTGGCCGCTTATGTGTTTACTATCCTTGAAGGGCTTTTCCTGGGAGACCTGCTCAATTTCCTTGAGCATTTGTGTTACGCCGCCAGTTCGGTTCTGATTGCGCTGTGGTGCACGAAAGTATTCAAGCCGAAGGAGGCCGGCTGATGAACCCGGTAGCGGCCATAGATTCCATTGCGCTGTTTGCCGGCCTCGCGACTGTAGTTGTGATTGCCAGGGGCTGGAAATGTCGGCTGCGGCGGGATGTCAAGGTTCTGTTTGTTCTTATCGTGGCGATGGTCCTGTTTCGCAACTTCAGCAATGTCCTCGAGTGGTGCGGCATCACCGCTGCGCTGGATACACTTGAGGATTTCACTGAAATACTGCTTCCGGTCTTGTGGGGATTTGTGTTGTATGCCTTCCTTCAGGGGATGGCGGGCGACGCCAGGAAGAAGTTGAACCGCTCGCTGGCCGCAAAAAACAAGGAACTGGAGGACATCGTCTATATCGCCTCCCACGACCTGCGCTCGCCGCTGGTTAACATCTGCGGCTTCAGCGGCGAACTTGCCTCCAGTTGCAGACAACTCACTGCGCTGCTCGACAAGATAACCATGGATGAAGAAGACAGGCGACAGATCACAGCCCTGCTCAAAGTAGATATCCCGGAATCCCTGCACTTCATCGAGGCGGGCACCGAAAGCATGGAGCGAGCGGTTGACGGGCTGCTGAGGCTGTCGCGAGCGGGCACCGAAGAAATTCGCATTGAGAAACTGAATATGAACCGGCTGATCGATCAAATTCGGCAATCGATGACTTTTCAAATCCAAAAAGAAGACGTATCCTTCAGCGCCGACGATCTGCCGGATTGTATGGGCGACAGAAACCAGGTCAGCCAGATTTTCAGTAATCTCATCGATAACGCACTGAAGTACATGGATCCGGGCCGGGCCGGCGAGATCGGCATTTCCGGGACGCTCGAAGATGACCACGTTGTCTATCGGGTGCACGACAACGGTATCGGCATTGCCGCAGAAAACCACGACAAGGTATTCAAGATATTCCACCGTCTGCACCCGGCCGATTCCGCCGCCGGCGAAGGGCTTGGCCTTGCCATCGTATCCCGGATGATCCAGCGCCATAACGGAAGTGTCAGCATCGAGTCGCAGCCCGGCCAGGGCACGACCTTTTACGTACATCTGCCCCGGCCGTAAGAAAACCCCCGCTGCGCAGTCGTCGGTCGTCATCAAAAAACACTGTCTTGCTATGCGTTGATTTTCTTGATCAGCCAGGCCATATTCCGACCCAACGTCTGCATGGTCTCCAGGCCTTCTTCATCCGTCTCTACGTCGCCTTTCTTCAGCCCGAAGCCCATGTTCCAGTAACGCGAGCCCGGTATAATCATCTGGCTGATCGTAAAGAAATGGTTCATGGTGTCGAAGGCGTGTATCGAGCCTGCCCGCCTGACGGCGACGACGGCGGCGCCGACCTTGCGCCCCAACATGTCGTCGTTGGCCCGTGCGACGAAACCCGCCCGGTCGATAAGAGCCTTCATCTCGGTGCTGACATCGGCAAAATAAGTGGGCGAGCCTAAGATAATACCGTCGGCAGCCAGCATCTTATCGAGGCAGTCGTTGAGAATATCGTCGGTCACAACGCAACGCCGGTCCTTGTTTTCAAAACACCGCCCGCAGGCCGTGCAGCCGCAAATTCCCGTTCCGGCCAACTGCACCATTTCAGTGGCGATCCCTTCGGCTTCCAGTTCGCCCAATACCTGCCTTATCAAAACAGCCGTATTGCCGCCCTTCCGTGCACTGCCGTTAAACGCAACAACTTTCATCCGCATCCCTTTCTCTGCAAAACTCCAAATCGAATATCAAACCGCACAAGATAGTAGCCTGTCCCATCGCTGCCTGCAAGGCTGAATGCGTTATTGGACAGACCGGGGCCGATGTGGTACAATCCGGGGTATATCGGAAGAGTGGCAGGACGAATTGGGGCTTCTTTTAGGAGGTATGTTATGCGCAGGGTAATAACTTTGGTGTTGTTGGTTGGTATGGTTTTATTGGCATGTAGCTCGTGTAGCTCGGTTGCATTTTCGAAGGAAAAGGTTCGGCGTTTGCCTGCCGGCGAATATGCCGACAAGATGAAGGCCGGGTGGATCGGTCAGATGGCAGGCGTAGGCTGGGGCGGGCCGACGGAGTTCAGATGGAAGGGTAAAATCATCCCCGAAGACAGGATGCCCAAGTGGAAACCGAAGATGATAAACCAGTTCAACCAGGACGACATCTACGTCGAAATGACCTTCATGCGCACGCTGGAGTTGTACGGCCTGGACGTCTCGATTCGTCAGGCGGGCATCGATTTTGCCAACAGCGGCTATCGGCTGTGGCACGCCAACCGTGCCGGCCGGGACAATCTCCGAAACGGCATCGCCCCGCCCGATTCGGGTCATCCTAAGTTCAACAATCACGCCGACGATATTGACTACCAGATCGAGGCCGATTACGCCGGACTCATCGCGCCGGGTATGCCGAACCTTGTTATCGAATTAGGCGAAAAATTCGGCCGCCTTATGAACTACGGCGACGGCCTCTACGGCGGCCAGTTCGTAGGCGGCATGTACGCCGAAGCATTCTTCGAGACGGACATGGTCAAAGTCGTCAAAGCGGGTCTTGCGTGTGTCCCCGCCAAAAGCCAGTTTGCCGAATGCATTCGCGATGTGATGAAATGGTACAAGGCAAATCCCAACGACTGGCAAAAGACCTGGCAATTGATCGAAGACAAATACCAGGACAATCCTGCCTATCGCAGGTTCTCCTGCAAAAAGGACGATTTCAACATCGACGCAAAGATCAACGCCGCTTATATCGTTATGGGTCTGCTTTACGGCGAAGGCGACATCGACAAGACAATCATTATTTCGACACGCTGCGGCCAGGATTCCGACTGCAACCCCGCCAATTCCGGCGGGATACTCTGCACAACCATCGGTTTTTCGAAACTGCCGGACAAGTTCAAATCCGCGTTGAATCCTGAGGGTAAGTTCAGTCACACCCCTTATACGGTTCCCAGGTTGATCGAGGTTTCCGAGGAGATTGTTCGTCAGGCGGTCAAGCGTGCGGGCGGTCGTATCGAGAAGGATTCGAGTGGTGAGGAAGTTTTTGTAATTCCCGTGCAGAAGGCCAGACCGAGCCGGTTGGAGCAGTGCTGGGAACCCGGTCCGATTGCCAACAGTAAGTTTACCGATGCTGAGATGGCGAAGATCACCGCGGGCGCCAACGACATATCCGCCGCCATCAAAAAGGTTGCACCCGGCTGGAAGGTGTCTAAATGCGGCCCCGATATGAATCCCGGCCTGCGCGACGAATACAAAGGCCGAAAGAATGTCCTGGTGACCCATCCGTTGAACCGGAATACGGGTTGTGTTCTCTCAAAGACAGTAAAAATCCCCACCGGCGGCAAGAGCAGGCTCAGCTTATGGGCGGGCCATCATCCCGGCGGCGACTGGGACCTCATCGTAAAAGCCAACGGCGAGCAATTGCTCAAAACGACCATAGGCGAAAAAACCACTACTAACGGCTGGACGCTCGTGGAGGTCGACTTGTCACGCTTCGCAGGCAAGGAAGTCAAACTCCAACTCGTCAATCAGCCCACAGGCTGGCAAAGGGAGGCCGGCTACTGGCACAAGATCAAAATAATCACTAAATAACAGAAACCACGAGCCACAATAGAACGCCCTTGCCGGACAGGGGCTTGGGGCTTGTTGCGTCACAATTCTTCCTTGAAAATCCCGCTTCC
>QNBS01000161.1 GCA_003644175.1 Planctomycetota bacterium
GATCTGCCGCGACACCGGCCGCAATCCGACTCACCACAATCTGCATTTCCTTGTTGTCGGTTTTCTTCTCCAGCAGAGACGGATCCTTTTCGCATTTCGCACCGTGAACAACCATAAGCGTCGCATCACCGCCGTCATCGACAATCATATCAGGCCCCGATCCGTCAGGCCACGTCAGCGCCTGCTCGGTGCACCACCAATACTCCTCTAACGTCTCACCCTTCCACGCAAACACAGCCGTCCGACCCGCCTTGGCGATTGCAGCCGCCGCATGGTCCTGAGTCGAAAATATATTGCACGACGCCCACCGCACATCCGCCCCCAAAACCTCCAGCGTCTCAATCAGCATCGCCGTCTGGATCGTCATATGCAGGCTCCCCATAATCTTCAGGCCCCGCAGCGGCTTTTCCTTGCCGTACTTGGCGCGAACCGCCATCAGACCAGGCATCTCATTTTCCGCCAATTGCATCTCCATACGCCCCCACTCCGCCAGAGAAATATCAGCGACCTTACACTTAAGCTCAGGGTCAATCTTCATGATTTCCTTGCCCGCCACCTGCACCGTTTCCATTCCATGTCCTCTCGAATTTACATTACCCATATTAACCGGACCCTTAAGTATATGACCTCACGGCGGTTCCGGCAACACTTTATTAGACCTATCGACGAAATAATCCCTTGAAAACAAAAAAAGAGATTAATCTGTTGACAAGAATCCGGCTTTGTGTTAATCTATAAGTAATGAAGCAGAATAACGCAAACAACCTGATCAACTGGTGGTGGCCTGGAGAAATATTCGACAGGTAGCGGGATTTTGCTATATTTATTAAATCCGTAATTGCATAATAAAGCAGCCTGTCGAAAGAAGGCTGCTTTTTTTCTAATTAGTTCCTGTTGTGGAAAGAAATAACGGCCCTTGTCATCCCCGCGAAAGCGGGGATCCAGAGCGAATAAGCTGGATTCGGCGCTTTCGCGGGAATGACAAATGTTCTTTCCACAACAGACACTATTTATATCAAGTGCAGGACACCATGACTCGATAATATAATGAATGTATTACTTTAGCCATGTGAGATTCGCTTGTCATTCCCGCGAAAGCGGGAATCCAGAATAAAATCGCTTCCGCCGAAGGCGGTTTCAGGTTTTTTGCACACATGGCTAAAATGTTACTAAATGAATAAGGATTCACGATATGCATAGTTATAAACAACTTTTCAAAAACGCCAAACCGGGACAGATTATCCCTGTTGTCCGCGAAGTGGATATGGACTGTCCCGTAAAACTCTTCGCCAAATTGTCCGATTACGGCCGAAAAACCGACTCCTTGCTCTTTGAATCCCGCGACCATCTGTCCGATTCGACCCACGGCGAGCTGACCTTCGGCACGACCAATCCCGCTCTGTATCTCACCGGCAGGGGCATGGAGTTTTCCATTCGGGCCCTGACCCCCACCGGAAAGCGGATGCTCAAGTATCTTGCGTCCGATAAGAACCGTTTTAGCTTCTGCAAGACAATCGACTATACCGACGAGGAAATCACCGGCACGCTCGAACAGATCGCCCAAACGATGGACGAGGAATCGCGCCTAAAGAGCACCAACCAGATGGACGTCATTCGCGCCGTCGCCTTTGCCTTCGAATTGGCGAGCAAGCCCTTTCGCGTAACCTGCGGCCTATTAGGCGCTATCAGTTATGACTTCATCGACCAGTTCGAAAAGCTCCCCCGAAACAAAAACGACATCCTCGACAACCCCGACTACGAACTGTATTTTGCAGACAACATCTTCCTCATGGACCACGACAAATCGACGGGATATGTCATCGTAAACGCCATGATCACAGACGACGACCACGACGCAATCGTCGACGAGGTGCGCCGGTGCTTTGACTATTACTTAAATATGGCAAACGCCGACGACCCCATGCCGCGCCGGTTCGACGGATGGTTCCCGGACTGTCGGTCCGATACCACGCAGGCCGAATACGAACAAATGGTCCAAACCGCCAAACAGCATATCGTAGACGGCGATGTATTCCAGGTCGTGCTCAGCCGAACATTCACCCAGGCCTGTCCCGCCGAGCCGCTGGATGTCTACAGGCGGCTGCGAGTACTCAACCCCTCGCCTTACATGTTCTACCTTAATACGCAAAACACCATCCTGACAGGAGCGAGTCCCGAACTCAATCTGCGGGTCGGCGGAACCGACAAGCGAACCGTCGAGATACGTCCGATCGCCGGCACCAAGCCCCGCGGCGGAAAAGACGGACAAATCGACCCCGACACCGACATGCGATACGAAGCCGAACTCAAGCTCGACCACAAGGAACTCGCAGAGCACATGATGCTCGTGGACCTTGCCCGAAACGATATCGCCCGCGTCGCCCGGCCCGGCTCCAGGCTGGTCAACGAAATGCTCATCACAGAAAAATACGAGTCGGTCATGCACCTGGTAAGCAATGTCAAAGGCATCCTCCGCTACGATCTCGACGCCCTCAGTGCCTATCTCGCCACCATGAACATGGGAACGCTTACCGGCGCGCCCAAGATCGAGGCGATGAAGATCATACGACAGCTTGAAAAGAACAAACGCGGATATTACGGCGGCGCGGTCATGTACCTGACCGTCGACGGCCAGTTCGACAGTTGCATTACCATTCGCAGCATTCAGATAAAGGACCGGACAGCCTACATCCGCGCCGGCGCCGGAATCGTCTGCGACAGCGTACCAAAAACCGAATTCGAAGAAACCCGGCACAAGGCAAACTCCTGCCTCCGCGCTATCCGGGGAACCTGAACCGACAACACCAAGGGTGGGGCTTGCCTCACCGGCCGATATGAAAACAATATGAGGTCAATCAAAATGAAACTCGAAAAAACAAAAATCCTCTTCATCGACAACTTCGATTCCTTCACATACAACCTCGTCGATGAATTCGGCAAGCGCGACTGCGACACGAAGGTTTACCGCGCCGATACCGCACTTGACGTACTCAAAGAAGTCGCCGACCGGTTCGGCCCGCAGCTCTTAGTGATCTCGCCCGGTCCCGGCAATCCCGACACCGCAGGGGTTACGCTCTCTGCGATCGACTACTTCAAGGACAAGCTGCCCATACTCGGCGTCTGCCTCGGCCACCAGGCAATCGTGCAGTACTTCGGCGGGCGGATAGGCCATGCGCCCCAGGTCATGCACGGAAAACCCTCGCGCATAACGCATACGGCAAAAGGAATCTTCGCCGGCCTCGAAAACCCGCTTCATGCCGGCAGATACCACAGCCTCTGTGCGGCGACTCTGCCCGACTGCCTCGAACTGACCGCCGAATTCAACGGTATAGTCATGGGCGTCCAGCACAAGTCGCTGCCCATTTATGGCGTCCAGTTCCGCCCCGAAAGTATTCTTACGCCGGCCGGTGGAAAACTAATCGAAAATATGTTAAAAACAGCCACCGAACGAAGTGAGGTGGATGGGCGATAGCGGGTGTGCATACGGAAAAATCAACGGAGCGCTAAATGGCGAAAATAAACGAATATCTCGAAATACTGTTGCAGCGGCAGGATCTGACATTCGATCAGGCCAAAAGCCTTCTCGACACCGTCTTCGACGGCCAGACGCCCCCTGCCCGGATCGCCGCGTTTCTGACCGCCATGCGCATCAAGGGCGCAAAGCCCGCCGAATTAGCCGGCCTTGCCTCATCGCTGCGAAACCACGCCGTCCGCGTTCAGACGCCCCTGGACAATCTCATCGACACCTGCGGCGCCGGCGGTGCTCGCCTAAAGACCTTCAATATCTCGACCGCCGCCGCCATCGTCGCCGCCGGCGCAGGCGCCCACGTCGCCAAGCACGGCAATCGCGGCATCACGAGCAAGTGCGGCTCAGCCGACGTCCTGGCCGAACTCGGCGTCAAGATCGACTGCGGCCCCGACCGTGTCGCAGAGTGCATCACCGCCGCGCATATCGGCTTCATGTTCGCCCCGATGTTCCACCCCGCAATGAAATACGTCCAGCCCATCCGAAAGGAACTGGGCTTCAGGACCGTATTCAACATCCTCGGGCCGTTAGCCAATCCCGCATTCGCCGCCGCACAGGTTATGGGCGTGCCCGACGAATCGCTCATGCCCACCATCGCCCAAACGCTCGACATGCTCGGTGTAAAACGAGCCATGGTCGCCCACAGCGACGGTCTCGACGAGATCAGCACCATGGGCCCGACCAAAGTGCTCCACTTAAAAGACGGCCAAACGACCGAGAGCACACTTGACCCGTCCGACTATGGTATTGCACAAGCCGAGTTCCAGGCCCTCGCCGGCGGCGACGCCCGGACCAATGCCGCCATAATCAAAGACATTCTCTCCGGCGCCGACACCGGCCCGCGAAAAGACATCGTCGTCATAAATGCCGCCGCCGCGATCATCGTCGCCGGACTGGCCGATGAATTCGCACAAGCAATCGAAATCGCCGAAGAAGCGATCGCCAACGGAAAGGCCGAAGAAGCGCTTGAAAAAATGATAACCATCTCCAACGCCTGACAACAATGATCAAAAGAGAATAATATGCATATTGTCAAAGTGAAAATCTGCGGAATAACCAACCTCCAGGACGCCAAAGCCGCCGTCGACATGGGCGCCGACCTGTTAGGCTTCAATTTCTACCCCAAAAGCCCGCGTTACCTGACCGTCGAAAAGGCAATCGAGATCATCGACCAGATCCCCACATTCGTCGATACCGCAGGCATATTCGTCAATCCCACCATCGAGGAAATCAAGGAAATCACCGACCACGGCTTCCTCAACTGGATACAACTCCACGGCGACGAGACACCCAAGTTCTGCGAAACGCTCAAGTGGTTTCACGTCAAGACCATCAAGGCGATAAGAGTCAAATCCGCCGAAGATATCGCACGTATCGAGCAGTTCGGCGCCGACGCAATCCTGCTGGACGCATTCAATTCGAAGCTCTACGGCGGAACCGGCGAAACATTCAACTGGGACCTGATCGGCGACATAAACACCAGGAGGATATTCCTGGCAGGCGGCATCAATCACGAAAACGCCGCCGACGCCGTGCGACTGGGCGTCTACGGCATCGATGCCTGCAGCGGCATAGAATCCTCACCCGGCAAAAAGGACCACAAAAAAATGCGACAACTGTTCGAAAATATAAAACACGTATAAGGTAAAAAAAATGAAACACAAAGGAAGATTCGGCTCCTTCGGAGGTTTTTACGTGCCGGAGGTTTTGATCCCGGCCCTTGAGGGAATCGAGGCGGCCTTTGACCGCTATGTCAGCGACCCGCAGTTCAACGCCGACCTGGACAATCTCTACGCCAACTACGCAGGCAGGCCCACGCCGCTCTATCACGCCCGGCGCTTCAGCGAACATGCCGGCTTCACGATCTACGTAAAGCGAGAGGACCTCCTCCACGGCGGCGCCCACAAGGTAAACAACACCCTTGGCCAGGGCCTGCTGGCAAAGTACATGGGAAAGACCAAACTCATCGCAGAGACCGGCGCCGGTCAGCACGGCCTGGCCACCGCCATGATCGGAGCGCTCTTCGGAATGGAGACAAAGATATTCATGGGCTCAACCGACGTCGCCCGCCAGAACGTAAACGTCCACAAGATGAAACTCTGCGGCGCAGAAGTCATTCCCGTCTCCACGGGCGCCGCAACGCTAAAGGACGCCATCAACGACGCCCTGCGATACTGGACCGCACACGTAGAAGACACCTTCTATCTTTTCGGCACTGCGGGAGGCCCCCATCCCTATCCGACCATCGTAAAACACTTCCAGACCCCCATCGGCGCAGAAGCCCGACAACAGTGCCTCGATCATATAGGCC
>QNBS01000162.1 GCA_003644175.1 Planctomycetota bacterium
ATCTTGATGAGTTCGACGGCCCGCTCGATCACACTCAACGTGCGCAGGCCTAAGAAATCCATCTTCAACAACCCGACCTTCTCAACGGTCGGACCCTCGAACTGCGTTACAATGTCCTCTGAGCCCGGCGGCTTGTACAGGGGCAGGTAATTGGTCAGCGGTTCGTCTGCGATCACCACCCCGCAGGCATGGACGGATGCGTGCCTTGTAAGCCCTTCCAGTTTCCTTCCTATCTCGAAGACCTTGCGGGTCTGCTCGTCCTTATCGCAGGACTTTTTCAAATCCGGCTCGATCTTGAGCGCCTTGTCCAGCGTCATCTTCAACTCGTTGGGAATCAGCTTTGCCAGCCGGTCCGCCTCGGACAGCGGCACATCGAGCACGCGGCACACATCCCGGATAACCGCCCTTGCCTTCATCGTCCCGAAGGTAATAATCTGGGCGATATGGCCGTATTTTTGCCTGACATACTCCAGCACCTTCGCCCGGCCGTCCTGGCAGATGTCGATGTCGATATCGGGCATCTCGTTGCGCTCGGGGTCCATGAACCGCTCAAACAGCAAGTCATATTTGACAGGATCGACGTCGCATATACCCAGGCAATAACCCACAACCGTACCGACGGCGCTTCCCCTGGCGCCGACGGGTATCTTGTTCTGCATCGCGTAGTTGCAGAAGTCCCACACGATCAGAAAGTAACCGGCAAAACCCTTGCCCTCGATGATCTCCAGCTCCCTCTCCAGCCGCTGCTTGATCTCGCCGGTTACCCTGCCGTATCTCTTCTTTGCCCCTTCGTGGCACAGCTTCGTCAGGAAATCCTCCGGGCTGCTGCCGTCGTCAGGCGTAAATCTGGGCGCATGCCTTGTCTTGAGATCGATCTCAACATTACAGCGTTCGGCGATCATCAGCGTGTTGTCGCAGGCCTGGGGCGCGTCGGCAAACATACCGCGCATTTCTTCGCTGCTCTTGAGATACACGCTGGGCGGATATTGCATGCGTGTCGGATCGGCAACAGTCTTTCCCGTACCGATACAGCACAGCGCGTTATGGGCCTCAAAATCGTCGGCATTAAGGAAATGAACGTCGTTTGTAACGATCATACCGACGCCCATCTCGTTGGCCAGTTCAATCAGGCCCGGGCGAATATTGGGCATGTCGCTGTCTTCATGGTGCTGCAATTCGATGAAGAACCGGTCCTCGCCGAATATCTTCAAATAACTCTCGACCGCAGACCGCGCCTTGTTCATATCCCCCTGCGCAATCGCGGCGGGCGCCTCGCCGGCGATACAGGCCGTTGTGCAGATTATCCCCTCGTTGAACCGGGCTAAGACTTCCTTGTCGATCCTGGGGCGGTAATAGAAACCTTCCGTAAAGCCTATACTGCTCAGTCTCAAAAGATTGTGATAACCGGTGTTGTTCTCAGCCAACAACACCAGATGAAACGTGTTGTCCTTGACGCCCCCTTTTTGTTTGTCGAATCGCGAACCCGGCGCGATATAGGCCTCGATCCCGATTATCGGCTTGATGTGAGCCTTCCGCGCCTTCGTATAAAAATCGACGGCGCCGAACATATTGCCGTGGTCGGTGATCGCAACCGAATCCATATCGAGTTCCTTGCACCGCGAAAACAGTTTATCCGGCGCAATCGCACCGTCCAGCAGCGAGTACTGCGTATGTAAGTGCAGGTGCGCAAATCCTTTAGACGCCATTTGCCCCGTCATCCTTAAAAGAGTCTTATTCCCCGGCGCCCATCATAACCACCGCCGCCAAAATGTCAACTCCATAACCGCACCGGGTGTTCACACCAAAGAACAGGGCTTTCTGCAAAACGCCCCCAGACCCGCTTCCAGACCGCGATAGAGAACAGAATGCCGTATTTGCCTAAAGGCAATCAGCCTTTTGCTAAGCACCTGTTAGCTTTTGGCAAATCGCTAATCCGTAACAATACCCAATTTCACCTTTTTTCTGAAAAATACGTATTTTGCTAAAGATTTTAGTTGAATGCTTTTACAAAATCGTGTCAATATGACCGATAGGATTCGCTGACAAGGCGTTTTGAAAACGGAAGAAATATCTGACGGGCTACGTGCGGGGGTGGCCCGTCAGCAACCGCGGGTTGTTACACGATTGTGATGTAACAACCGCACACAATGCAGGGAGGCGTTGCAACGCGGCGTCTCCCCTTTTTTGTGCCCCCATGAAATACTGCCGGCGGTACGGCACGACTATTTGTCATCGTATATCCCCGATAGCGCCTTGAAATAGGCCTTGGCTGCGTTTTCGAAATCCTTCTTTTCATGGTAAACTCTTCCCAACTCAAAATACGCCCTGTCCAATCGGGGATTGTTTTGGATCGCTTCCAGCAGATGTTTTTGGGCTGTGTCGAGATCGCCGGACAGGCGATGGGCCCAACCCGTAACAAGCGCAAGTTTCGATTTTTCAAGCCGGTTGGCGCCTTTGACCTTGCCGACCACCTTGATCGCGGCAGCGGCGTCGCCGGTTTGACAGTACATCCAGCCAAGTTCCAGGGCGATCGGCGCTGAATTCGGGTCGAGTTGGCGTGCTTTTTCAATCTCCCTTATAGCCGATTTGGCGCGCCCCTTCTTTTTGAGAAGTTCGGCCATGTGCAAGTGGCGTTTGGCGCGTGCCGAAACAGTATCATTGGCGACAGTCTTTACCTGACCGGCCTGCTCCGCCTGAGAGGCCTCTTCGAGGCCGAGGGCCTGATACAGTCGCGATTGAACCACAGGGGCAAAATTATACCCATGTCCGGCCTCGACCCACAGCACCTTGTCGGCGGTGTCCGAAATGACGACCGTCGGGGTGGCTATGACGCCGAATTTGCCCCAGATTTTGTATTCGGTGTCGGGCAATACGGTAAAGCCTTTTCGGGTGTATTTATCGAAAAGCTTCGCAGACGCAGGACTGTTGGGATCGGTCGGTCCCCGGGGCAATGGACTGCCGCCGGGGTATTCAATCACCAGGACGGTCTGGAAAGCGTCGGCCTTGTCGGCAAGCCCGGCGACAATCTTCTTGACATCCGCAACCGCCCGGTCGCTCTTTTGATGGCCGACCGACAAAAAAACCGCCATAAGAGGCTTGCCGCCGCCATGAGCGTACTCGAACTTTTGCCCCGTAACGTCGACAGCGGCAAACTGCGGCATATCCGCCCCGATATGTATCCGTCGGTCGCCGCCAACAGCGAACCGGCCCGGCGCAAAGAACCGGACCCCAACAATAGCTGTCAGGCAACAAAGATACTTACACGTTCTTTTCATCCGGTTTCTTTTCTTTGTTATCTTTTGTTGCATCGGCGGGTTTTTCACCTTCGCCGGCGTCGGCGGGTTTTGCACCTTCATCCGGCTTGGGTTTGGACACGGCTTTCTTAGGCAGCCGCGACACCGAGTAGTCCACGGGATTGTTTCGGTCATAATCCTTCTTGATATGACAGCCCGGCAGACAGCTTCCGCCCGCTTCAGTCTTTTTGAAGTTCAATGGCAACTGCCACATGCCATAAGGCACGCTCTTGCGAATATGTTTGGGCTGGTTGCTTGCATGTGTCTGGTGGCAGGCCCGACATGTCCGGCCGCGCCGGTCCTTGTTGACATGAAGGAAGTGAAGGTTCCGGTAGCCGTTCCTGAAACTCGTCAGGTCTTTGGTCGTCTCCGTCCGCACAAGGCTTCTCTCGTGGCATAAGAAGCACAGGGCGTAGTTCTCCTCGGCAAACGGAGAATAAAATATCGGCGGGTAACTATCGGCCAGGAGCCTGAAGTGATTGCTGCCGTGGGTCTTGTGGCAGCCGCTGCAGTCCTTGTCCTTGACGGGCCCGTGCGGGAATTTCTTGTTCTTAAGCTCATCGGTAAAGGCCGGCAAAACCTCATCTTCACTGATTTTCTGAGGCTTGCTGTGGCAAGTCATGCACATATCCTTCGGGGCGGCCCTTAGCAGGTATTTCGCTGTTGATGCATGCGCCGTATGGCATTTGAGACAACCACCTTTTTCTACTACCACG
Source organism: Planctomycetota bacterium (assembly GCA_003644175.1). Taxonomy (GTDB): domain Bacteria; phylum Planctomycetota; class Phycisphaerae; order Sedimentisphaerales; family Anaerohalosphaeraceae; genus B28-G16. The sequence continues at coordinate 4,010 of QNBS01000162.1, forward strand.
CCGTGCTTGTATTTGCTTTCGGCGGCGACCTTCTTGATCTCCTCGTGGCATGAATAGCACGCCTCGGGGGCTTCGCCCTTGAGCATCTTCCAGTTGTCCGCCCCGTGCGGATCGTGGCAGCCTACACAGTCGCCCCTGGCCGGCTCGTGGATAAACTCGAACTTCGCCAGCTCGTTTTTGGTGACTTCATGGCAACTCACGCACAACTCCGCCGGCTTCACTGTCAGAAGATTCTTCTCGTCGCTGCTGTGGGGATTATGACAAATCGAACACTCGCCCACCGCGACCGGGCCGTGAAGATGCTCGTGGTCGGTTACTTTGTGGCATTCGGCGCATGATTCAGCAACCGTTTCCTTGTGCAATAATCCCTTGTTGTCGCTGCTGTGAGAATCATGACACTGGATACATTTGCCTTCCTTCACCGGCTTGTGCACGTTCTTGCCGGCGGTCTGCTCGAGATGGCAATTGGCGCACAGATCGTTGCCTTCCCGGGCGAACTTGAATGTGTGTTTGGCGACATCATCCGGCTTGTGACAGACCGTACATTCGCCCAGCGCGATTGGTCCGTGCAGATATTCCTTCATCTCAAACTGGTCATGACAGTCAGGTTTGTTGCAGGCCTGCATGGTTGTGGGTTTCTTTCGCTCGCCCCAGGCCGTCGCCGCAACGACGCACAGACCGCAGACTACCAATCGAATTTGCGTTTTTGTCAACATTGTCATTCATCCCTCTCTTTTCAAACCCATGTTTATCTGGTTATCTCTACACCACCCTATAAATCCGATCATACCGATATCGGCAAAAACTCCGCCGCCGGTCCCTATTTTACAGGTTCTCCCTTGCCACGGCCCTTCATTTTTGGGTTGGCTTTTCGCCCGAAAAGAAGTGTTATAGCCTCATCGTCATCACTGTATCGGCCGCGTTTGCCCATTTCCAGCACCATCTCTTTTTCCTTCTGTCCTTTTTGGACCGTCGCTATAATAGCCGGGCGGACAAGGCTTTCGTCACCGTTTTTCCACTCATCCTTTATGATCCCGCTGCCGTAGTATTCCTTGATGGCCACCGCATATTTGGCATCCGACAGCGGATAGTCTTTTCCTGTTCTGGCTTTTTCGGCGACAACTTTGCCGTCTTTGAAAAACATGATCCAAAGCTCACTGTCGGCGGCGCCGGCAAGAATATAGCGACCGGCTTTTTTTCCGAAGTCAAATGCTGTAAATTCGCTGCGAAAAGGAAGTTTGGCCTTGGAATGCGGCGAAGAAGGGAACCTCGACCACAGCCACTGCTCTGTGGTGCTGTCGCCTTTGGTGCATCTGACCTTGATCGCCGGATTGACCGGCTGTTTGGAGACATTCCTGGCCTTCCTGGTTTTGGCATCAATGGAGTAGTGAGGCATGTAATCCAGAATCTTCAGCGAGCAGTCGAATTCGGGAATCGAGAGGCTCTGCCCTTTCTTAATCACAAACTGAAGAGGCTTTTTCGCCTTGTCCGGCCAGACCGACAGTATCCCCACCGACTTGCCCATGGCCAATTGCTTCAACATCTCTTCGAGTTTCTTCGGGTCGTGGATCTCGACGAGTTTTATGCCGCCGGCGCTTGAAGTAATCCCGCGTTTCCTGGCGTCGGCCGCGTCCAGCCACATATCCTGGTCCAGGCCCGACCCCCAGGCCTTGATCAGGGCAATGACGCTGCCGGAGGAGTCCTCCATCCCCGACACAGTCCTTTTCAGATCCGGCAGGTATTTGGTAAGACG
>QNBS01000163.1 GCA_003644175.1 Planctomycetota bacterium
AATACGGCAACAGGACCTTGCCCGTCTCGGTCGCGTCGGCGGCGGCGCCTTCATACGGGATTATCACCGATGAAAACGCCGGCTCGACCGCATTGTTCTTCACAGGCCGGGCTGCCTGTGCCGACGAGGCCGAGAGGATCACGCACGCTAATAGCGCCGCTGCAACCGCGGCCTTAGCGCCGACGCCCTCACACAATCGCAGCCGGCGACCCACAATACGCAGCAGCCACATAACCGGATAAAGCCCCATAAGCGCAAGCCCTCCCATGAACGCTCCGTTGGCAAAGGGCGCCGGCGCCGCCATCCAAACCGCTACCAACGACGAGATACAAAGCACCGCCGTAATAAAGAGCAGTCGCATCCTGACGCATCTGCCCAACATGGCGACACCGGTAAATATGACGAGCCAGAATCCCACCTTGCCCCACGATGTCATGAGGCCTTCCTTTTTCATCCTCACAACCAGCTCGGCCTGGCCAAGACTCGTAAACGTGGCGGTCCGCCCGCCGGCGGGCGATGCAATCTCCACGGGCAGCGTATAACGGCCGCGAGCGGCGACCTGCCTGTCGGGCGTCTTGGTTTTTCGCGGCGGCTGCGGCGATGGCAGTTCCCTGGCCTTTTTGGCCGCCGCCTCATGGCTTTGTTCCCGCTCCCAGCCCATACCTGAAGGCATGGCCGTCCCACTATCCAATGCAGTGATGCACGTAACCCTTGCCAGCGGCCTGCGCAGAAATTGCCATAGCGATACAAACGCCGGCTTAGGATGGACGTGACCGCTCATCTCCATCCTGCTTTCCTGGTCAACCACAACATATCCCGGCGGAGGATACACATCCCACCGCGACTCATTCATTTGGACGCCCACAAGCTGGACACCCCCTAATTCAAGCTTCTCCAGATTCGCCCCCGCAGGCAGGCAGGCATAGACCAGTTTCACCTGCACGCGCCGGCGCGAACGACCGATCGGCGCCTGATAATCGCCGCCGGCACTTCGCTGAGGCTTGACCTGCACGCCCGCTACCGAAAGCGACCACAACTCGGCATCCTTCGGCAGGCGAATCGTCAAGAACTGCATGCCGGCATTGGCGACGGAAAACACGCCCTCGGTGCGCTGTCCGCCCAACACGTCCACGTACGTCCGGAGTCGGCTGGACATCGCAAGGGCAACGGGAATCTGATAGTTTTCATGCACGCTGGTCTCTAACGTAAACGAAGCGTCGGCCTGGGCCTGTGCCGTCCAGCCGGCGAGTCGCCATGCCGACAGGATTCGCCCCGCCGCGACGGGCAGCGCATCAAGGTCGACAGCATCCATCTCTTTGGCGCCGGCGGCGGTGATATCCATCGCCAGTTCCTCGCTTGCCTGGATCGCCAACTGCTCACTTACCAACTGTTCGTCGATAGCGCCGGCGCAGATCGGACGGATCAGTTCGGCGGAAAACGACTCTTCCTTGAGCGGGCGCTCATAGGAGGCGTCCACCACAACATTGCCGAGTTGCTTGTCGTCGAGATCCAGCAGCCAGAGGTTGTAACGCCGTGCGATTTCGTCGGCCAGCACAATCGTATCGGCGCAGGGAGCGACAATATTCTTCGAGATCAATCGAACCGTCTGCGACTGAATATCAATCTTGCGACCCAGGGAACGGTCGGCGAGAAGATAGAGCTTTCTCGCCGACGCCCGCGAGATCGTGTAGGTAATACGCCACCGACCGGTAATTCCGTCGGGTCGTGCATCGATGAGCCCGACGGAACGGGCGCTCACCCGCGCCGGGCGGCGTGAAACATCCATGGTAAGCCGGCCGCGGGCCGCGGCTGTATAACTCCATGCGTAGCGAGCGTTCCGCGGCATGCCCAGGCTCGCCATGCGCCCGACCGGAACAATCTCCAGGTCCTTCGTTGCGTTCGGGTCGCTTATGTCCAGGTCGCCCATCGCGGCAACCGAGACAAGCCCCGAAACATTCCTGCCCCGCGACTCGATCAACGGCACGGTGATATTCCGCGTACTCTCGCCATCGTCCCATTGCCAGTCGTCAGGTACATGCTGGAGCACGATTGCAACATTTGCAACCTTCTCCGGCCTGACCGGGCGTGCAAGCTCGATCCGCAGAACCTCTCCCTCCGGCGCCGTCTCCGTGCGATACTCAAACCCCGTCTCCTTGCCGTCGACGGTCACTTTTTCAATGTGCCAGCCGCGCCCGGCGCCGGCGATCCCGAAGGACATGTCATACATCTGGCGCTCAACGGCGGTCACCTCGAAGTCGCCCGTCAGACGAATCTCCTCGCCCAACACCTCCAGATGCTGGGCGTCCTTGACCGTTCGGTACAACTCAATCGCCTCAGGCTCAAGTGCGACCGACCAGTCGTCGCCCCAGTGAAAATACAACTGCCCCGCCGAAAGACCAACCAGCCCCGCTATGCCCGCTGTCGCGGCAACATCGGCGCGTCTGGCGTCGCTGAGCTTTTCTCCGCGAAGGCCGATCCCTTCATCGGTGCTCACCAACAGGTAGCCCCGCTGAAAGGACGCATCCTTGAGGACGACGCGGGGTCCCTGCCAGAGCCCGTCGCGTAATTCGGCCAGGGCCTTGATATGCAGCGCCACCGTACCGGTCTTAGCCGAACGCAGGCGCACCGTGAGCATTTTTGTCTTCATCGCGGCATCTTTGGCGACCGACCACTTCACCAGGCTCGGACAGGCCACATCCGTGATCGTCCATTCGGCGCCAATCTCGAAGCCGAGTTCGCGGACGCCGCGGCGCAAGATATGCACCGTGAAAAGACACCCTAACGTCTGCTGTCTTCCGGCCAACTGCACCGAGGCGGCCGACTCTCCCAACAGGATAGCCCTGTCGTCGTGCCGGCGCCCGTTGCCCATCAGCACTACCGTCAGATTCGCTTTGCCGCCGACCGTCAGTGTTACATCGGTCGAATCGGCGGCCTTGTCGTACGCTCGTTTCGCCACCGGCGCCGTCGCGTGAACCTCCAGGTCTCCCGGCAGCCGCAGCTTCATACTCCCTGCGGTCGCCTCCGGCAGCGACATCCCGAACTGCATACCTCCGTCGGCGAGTTCGGCTAATCGCGTTGTGCCCTCGACGGTGAGTCGATGCGCGCCTTTGGCCGTGAGGATCAGGACCAGGCGACCGCTCTTGTCGTAGCCTAAAGGCGCAGGGGCATCGTCAAGGCGCACTTTCGACAGGCCGACGCGTCCGAATCCCAACTGCACCGCTACCGGCTCGTCGCTGAGGCTGACGACATCCAGCACACCCTTCAGCGCAAGCGTCATCTCCGACATCTCGCCGGTGTAGTCTGCGCGCAGGACCTGACCCAAGGGGCGCGTTTCGGATTCGGTGGTTTTGGCTTTGGCGGCGGCAAGCAGCTTGTCAAATTCCGCCGCGTCCATCAGCACCGCTTTGCCCGCCGGGTCAAGCACCCGCCCGAGGTCGCTGTACGGAACAAGAATGCGATGCTCGCGTCGATCGGCATGCAAACCGGACGCGGCAAGCACCACACCGAGGATCAGAACCGGAATATATCTCTTGGCGTATTTCATCGTACTACTCCTTGTCTTCCTGGTTGCGGCCGGCGTCGGAGGCATGAGGCGCCGCTTCTTCTGCGGCGGCCTCGACGGCGGTCTGCTTGTGCTCGATTAGTCTCGCCCGCAACTTAGGTATTTTTATAAGTCCCCATTGGGCGACCCACAAGACGATGACAAGTAACGCGGCAAAACAGCCCGTGCTCATCACGTTGGCCACAAGCAGCGGCTGCCATAACTCCGCGATTCCGCCCAACAGAATCACGGCTAATACGATCACGATTCGCAGCAGTCCGGACAGTTTTAGCATAGCGGCGCCGGCGACGACGATAACCAGCCACACTAATACGCAGAATACTCCTTTGGCGGCGGTACAGACCGAAAGCTCATCGGAAAAGCCCTGCCGCACAAAATCAACCGGCTTGCCCTGCCCGGAGAGTTTGAAACCAATCGGAACCGACTGCTTTTGGCCAAGCCGGTTAATCAGGTTGTTCGCCCGCCACGACCGGCCCATGGAGAACAGGCGATCATGTCCGAGCACGAGATAATCGTCCGGAATCCACAGCCGCCATAAGGTCTGCTGCACGGGTATGTCCGGCGAAAGCGCCGGCGCCTCAAGATGCGACGCCTTTGCTCCTTTCAGCCCGTAGGCCACTTCGAGAACAAATCGCCAGACCTGTCCCGCCGACGGCGGCAGACGCACAATCCGCTCGTCGGCCTTGGTTCCCATCTCGACCTGGGCCTCGGCGCCGTTTAGCAGAACGGCGGTCAACTCGGCATCTTTGGGCAGGGTTATCGACAATCGATCACCCTGGCTCGTCGCCAGAACAAATGTCGCGTGCGTGCGGCACATCCCGTCCCGCGCCAGAATCTGCTCGATGATCGCGCCGTCGACAATCGTCGTAAACACCGCAGCTTCCTTCTGAACAGCCACCGGAAGCGTGAGAGCAAACGACGGTCCGTGGTGCTTGAACGCAAGCACCGCCTTTTGGCGATGCGGCGCATACGGCAAATCAACCTCACTGCCGGGATCCGCCGGTATCAGTCCCTCGCTCACCGGCTCGCCGATCGCTAACGTTGCGCCCTTGCTGATCGCAATCCGCCCGTTCTGGTCCGACAGCTTGCCGGCGGCAAGGATCGGCCAAACCACGATGTCGGCTCGCCGGCCCTCCCCGGCGAGATTGGACCCGCTGCGAACACGCACCCGCAAGGTGTAGCGACCGGAAACCTTCGACTGCAGTACAATTTTGTAGTATGCCCACTCGGTCTTGTCGGCGGCGGGCGCCGCCTGGTCGGCGGGCAGCGCGTCAATTCGGGGTTTTTCTTTGATGTTTGCGCCGGTTATGTTGACTCGCGACCTGGTAAGGCTTATCGGCATCTTCACATAGAACGTATCGACGGGGGCATAGCGCACCCGGTAGTTGATCCTGGCCTCCTGGGCGATGGAGCCGGGCTGAATATCCACGAGGCGGTCCACGGTCGCCGAAACCTGGGCGGGCTTTACGGCAATCCTGAACCTGGCGCCTGCCCACTTTTGGCGATCTACCGCCTTGAACTCAAAAGCCATCGCAGGCGAAAGCCCCTTCATCTGCGTCCAGGGTTTCGTTTGATCGAGCGATATCGGGCTGAGCTGACCCAACTCGCCGATCTCGGCACGAAGCTGCTCGGCTAACAGCAGTATCAGCCGGCCCTGGTGCAACTGGACATCTTCGGCGCCTGCAAGCGGCAGGCGGAAATCGATTTCGGCCTGGGCATCGGCCCGATCGCGCTCTGCGCTTATGTCGATATCAAACGAGCCGGTCTGCTCCTTTTTCAGCAGAATTGAAAGTTTCCTGGCGTCGCCTTCGCCCTTTAACTGGTGATCATCCACAATGCCGCCGGGTCCGACCTGCGATATTTTCCACGGCGCCGGGAAATCCATCTCCAACTGGAATACTCCCGTGCGTTCGATACGATAATTGATCTTCGCCTGCAGATGGAGCTTGTCGCTGTCAGCGCCTAAAATCCATCGCTGATTGACCGACACGCGCGGCTTTGCCGTTTCAATCGAAATCGTCGCTCCATAATCGGAGGTGATAAACCTGTAGGCAGTTACTCCGGCGCGATTTGAGATCGCCTTTGGAAGGCGGCCGGTGTCGACGCGTGCGAGGTTTTTTAAGTCCTTCAACTGCACGAGTCGCCTCTGGGAATGCGTGATCCCGACCAGGCC
>QNBS01000164.1 GCA_003644175.1 Planctomycetota bacterium
CGGCGAAATCGTCTACCTGATGATCGCCCACAAGTGGATGGCCGCACAGGAAAGCGACCACATAGAAGACTTCGACAACGTCTACGACTTTGAACAAGTATTCGAAAAACAATACAGATTCGAAATAAAATAGCCGGTGTCGGTTCGGATGGACAGCGACATCACTCAATTGGTTTGACTATTTGCAGGTAAAGGAGGGCAAAATGTTCAATCGCGGCTGGCTTCTTTCTTTTGTTTTGGTGTTCTGTTCGGTGGTGTTGTGTCTTTTTGCGGGCAGTACGCCGGCCGGGGAGAATTCGGGCGGGCAGACTGTTTTTGACCGGGCTTTGGAGAATGGTCGGCTGGCTAATGAGGGGTTTTGGAGGTGTCGGCTTTTTGTCGACGGGTGGCTTGCCCACGCCGATCCGAAGACGGGGCTTATCCCGCGAAATCTCTCCGGCGGCAAGGACATCTGGAACGCCAAAGACAGCGCCGCGGATAATTATCCCTTCATGGTGCTCACCGCGGCGATTACCGACAGGGGGTTGTTCCAGGGCCGAATGCTCGATATGCTGCGAACCGAAACGAAGCTCACCAGCCGGATCGGGGCAATGCCGGATACCTACTCATTCTCCAAAGGCGCCTTTGCCGACAAAGACCCGGACCTCGGGCGGATAATCTTCGGATCTTCCGAATACATCAAGGACGGCCTGCTGCCGCTGACCGAGTGGTTAGGCGACAGCCCGTGGAGCACGCGTATGATTGCGATACTCGACGATATGTGGGCCCATGCGCCGGTTGATGCTCCTTACGGCAGGATCGTCTCTCAGAATGTGGAAGTCAACGGCGAGATGCTCCAGACGCTGTCGCGCATCTACTGGATGACCGGCGACAGGAAGTATCTCGACTGGGCGGTGCGGTTGGGCGATTACTATCTCTTAGGCGACCATCACCCCATCCGCGGCGGACGACTGAGGCTGCGCGACCACGGATGTGAAATTGTTTCGGGTCTGTGCGAACTGTATGCCGCCACCCATTTCGCCATGCCCGAAAAGAAAAAAGCGTATCGAAAACCCATCCATGAAATGCTGGATCGCATCCTGGAGGTGGGTCGCAATGAGCACGGGCTGTTCTATAACTGGATCGATCCGGTCAGCGGCGCCCACGACAGGAACCCCTGCGACACGTGGGGCTACAATCTTAACGGTTTTTATACGGTGTATCTGGTGGACGGTGATGAGGCCTATCGCCGTGCGACGATCAAGGCGCTGGGTTGCCTTTGGGACAACTATCGCAATTATGCGTGGGAGGGCTCCAGCAGCGACGGGCATGCCGATTCAATAGAGAGCGCCTTGAACCTTTACAATCGCGAACCGGAGCCGGCCGCCGCGAAGTGGATCGACCATGATATGCGGGTGATGTGGAATATCCAGAAAGACGACGGCGTGATCGAAGGCTGGCACGGCGACGGCAACTTCGCGCGGACGACGATTATGTATTGCCTCTGGAAAACCAAAGGCGTTACCGTCCGGCCCTGGCGAAAAGACGTCATCTTCGGCGCCGAGATGACCGACGACGGACTGCACCTGGTCATCACCGCCGACAAAGCCTGGCAGGGCAGCATCGTCTTCGATTCGCCGCGCCATAAGACGATCATGAAGATGCCCATGGACTGGCCGCGGATCAACCAGTTTCCCGAGTGGTTCACTGTTGAAGCGCAGAATGAATACACGGTTCGGGATTCGGCGGGCAAATCGAAGAAAATTCATTCCGCCCGCCGGATGCAGGAAGGCATCGAGATTCAGTTGCTTGCAGGCGAGCAGAAGCAACTGACGGTGACCAAGTCGATGTCGCGTCATGTCGCAGCGGAGATTCAGCCTCCGCCGGTTCGTGCGATAACGAAGGGGCCCAGGTTTCACTGGTTTGGCTACTATGACAAGCTCCAGTTCGATCCGACGGGGCGGTATGTGTTAGGGATGGAGGTGGATTTCGAGGGACGCAGTCCGCGGCCCGACGATGTGATTAAAATAGGAATGGTTGACCTGAAAGATAACGATAAGTGGATCGAATTGGGTACGTCGAGCGCCTGGGGCTGGCAGCAGGGGTGCATGCTCCAGTGGCGGCCCGGCTCAAGAAGCGAAATCCTGTACAACGACCGCCGGGGCGATCATTATGTCTGCCGGATACTCGATGTGTTTACGCGCAAGTTACAGACTGTCGACTATCCGATTTATTCGGTCAGCCCAAACGGCAAAGTGGCGGTGTCGGCGGATTTTCGACGGATACAGGATATGCGGCCCGGATATGGTTACACCGGATTGGCCGATCCGCACAAGGATGAGCCGGCGCCGAAAGATTCGGGCATCTTTCTTATCGACCTGGACACGGGCAGGTCAAATTTGATTATCTCTCTGGCTCAGATTGCCAAAGTTCCTTACGAGCAGAATCCGCAGGATGCTCTCAACGGCAAGCACTATTTCAATCATCTGCTGTTTGCCCCGGACGGCAAACGGTTTATCTTCTTGAATCGCTGGCGTGTAAAGACGGCCGGCGGTTACTCGGGCTTCCGGACACGGATGTTTACCGCGGCGGTCGACGGCGGCGATATCCGCCTTATTGACGGCTATGGCAAGACGTCGCATTTCATCTGGCGCGATCCGGAGAACATCCTGGCATGGTCGTGGCACCCGTCCCACAAAAATGCATTCTATCTCTACGGAGACGGCACGGGCAAAGTCGATGTCGTGGGCAAGGGCGTCATGACGCGCAACGGCCACTGCACATATCTGCCGGGCAACGAGTGGATTCTAAACGACACCTATCCGAGCGGCGCCAATCGCGAGCAGAATATCTACCTCTATCATGTCGCCCAAAACAGAAAGGTCGCCTTGGGCGGTTTCGGCTCCCCGAAAGCATACAAGGGCGAATGGCGATGCGACACTCATCCGCGTTTTGGCCCGGGCGGGAAAACGGTCTGTTTCGACTCACCGCACGGCGGCAGCGGCAGGCAGATGCATTTGATAGATATCAGCAAAATCGTCGCAACGAAATAAAAACTCTTTGACGAGAGCGCAAGGCAATCGGAACAAGTACGTGTTACGGCAGATACCGTTGTATCGGCATGGGTCAGATCAGGCCGCCGAGATAGCCTGTCCCTGAATTCGTGCTATTTCTATGATTGCGCTTGACGTGTCGTCTTGCCATTGCCGTTGTCCACAAGGTATGGGTTCGATTCTGCTGTCGGTCCCGGCGGCAATGCGCCATAGACGGTTTACCTGTTCTCTCGATACCATTCCGTCAAATTCCGGAGCAACAACGATCAAGTCGATATCGCTCCATTGATCGGCGGTGCCGGATGCGCATGAGCCAAAAACGACTCCGATTCTTACATCGATTCCGGCATCGGAAAGCGCCTTAAGGTATTTTTTCACACTGTCTACAATTGATTGTTCAACCATTCCAGCACATTCCAAATAAGTATTCAATAAGCCTGTTTTCGGCATTCTACCGCAGAACAGATGACTTTTCAACCCCGCAGAGCAGCAGTGTTGAATTCATTGACCCGGCCAATCGTGATTATCGATTGAAATCCGGCTCCCCGGCCCTTAGAATGGGTTTTAAGCCGATTGATATGGCCGTGGTGGGGCTTGAGGCAGGTTTTGGCGCAAGATTTGAGAGGCTGACGGTTGTGATTGAGAATCTAAAGAGAGTGTTGAAGAAGTACTGGGGCTATGACGACTTTTTGCCGTTGCAGCAGGAAGCGATGATCAGTGCCGCCGACCGCCGCGATTCGGTAGTCGTTTTGCCGACCGGCGGGGGCAAGTCGCTGTGCTATCAGGCGCCGGCGATGACGATGGACGGGTTGGCGGTTGTCGTCTCGCCGCTGATCAGCCTGATGAAGGACCAGGTCGACGCGCTGACCGAATGCGGTATCGCCGCCGCCCGGCTGGACAGTTCCCTTTCGCAGGACCATCGCGACGGAGTTTTTCAGCGGATCGGCGCCGGCGAAGTCAAGATCCTTTACCTTTCGCCCGAGCGGATCATGGCCGGCGGATTCATAGACTATCTCAAGCGCATCGGCGTCTCCATGATCGCGATAGACGAAGCCCATTGCGTCAGCATGTGGGGACATGATTTTCGCCCCGAGTACAGACAGTTGGGTCGCCTCAAGGAATCGCTCGGAGGCCTCGGCGTACATGCCTACACCGCGACGGCGACCGATCAGGTTCGCGGCGATATCTCCGTGCAGCTCAAACTCAAAGACCCCAGGGTTCTCGTCGGCTCATTCGACAGGCCGAACCTGATTTACCGCATTCAGCGGCGAAGCGACAAAGTCAGGCAGGTATGCAAGGTTCTTGACCGCCACAAGAACGAATCGGGAATCATCTACTGCATAACCCGAAAGAATGTCGACGAACTGGCCGCAACGCTCGCCGCCAAAGGCTATAGCGCTGTGCCGTATCATGCAGGCATGGACGCCGAGGATCGCCGAAAAAACCAGGACCTTTTCATCACCGAAAAGGTCGATACGATCGTCGCGACAATCGCCTTCGGAATGGGCATCGACAAGTCCAACATCCGCTATGTGATTCATACGGGCATGCCGAAATCGCTGGAAAATTATCAGCAGGAAAGCGGCCGGGCCGGTCGCGACGGACTGGAAGCCGAGTGCTGCATGTTCTATTCCGCAGAGGATTACAGGATATGGAAGATTATTCTGGGCGACGCCGAAGACGATGCGGGCAAAATCGCCATGTCGAAGCTCACAGGTATGTCCAACTTTTGCAGCAGTGCGGGATGCAGGCATCAGGCGATACTGAATTATTTCGGCCAGAGCCTCGACAAGGACAACTGCGGCGCCTGCGATATGTGTCTCGGCGAGATTGACGGCCTTGATAAGCCGCTGGAAACAGCACAAAAGATTCTGTCCTGCGTCATCCGCCTCGAAGAGCGATTCGGCGGCCACTACACCACACTTGTACTGACCGGTTCGAAAGAAAAACGCATATCGGAGTTGGGCCACGACAGCCTGAGCACTTATGGAATCCTTTCCGAGCACAAGATGCGCACCGTTCGCGACTGGGTCGAACAACTCATCGGGCAGGGATACATCGAAAAGACAGGCGAATTCAACGTCCTGCACGTTACGCCAAAAGGCTGGGAGGTCCTGAGAGGAAACACAGTCCCTCGCCTGCTCAAGCCCGCCGCCAGGGCCAAAAAAGTCTCCAGAGTCGTCAAGGACTCCTGGGCCGGCGTCGATGAGGGGCTTTTTGAGGTCCTCCGCCAACTGCGCAAGAAGATAGCCGGCAAAAAGGGCCTCCCCGCATTCGTCGTCTTCGGCGATGCGGCCCTTCGCGATATGGCCAGACGAAAACCAACCACGCACACGCAGTTCCTCGAAGTCAAAGGTGTGGGCGAGGCAAAGGACGAACAATACGGGGATGTGTTCATCAAGGCGATCACGGAATACAGTGGAAACCATTAACCCAGGACAGAAATCTGATCTTATCCGCGGAGGGTATCAATGAAGCATTTGCATTCTATCTGTGTCATGGCGTGTTTGGCGACTCTTATCATAACGGGTTTGCCTCTTTCGGCGGCCAGCGAGGTCGTTGTCGAATGGGATTTTACCAAAGGGACTCACGGCTGGACCCCCAACCCGCGTGTGGAGCCTTTGAAATCAACCGCCGAAGGACTCGTCGTAAAGGCCACAGGGCTCGACCCGTGGATTGAAGGCCCGGCGGTGGAC
>QNBS01000165.1 GCA_003644175.1 Planctomycetota bacterium
CAAAAACACCAGATGTACGCCGGCAGTAAAAGCACCGGCGCCGCAAATAACAACCACAACGCTCTGTCATTCCCCAGGTTCATAATTGCCTTGCACTTTTTCTTTTATGGACAAGACTTTTGCGGAATACCGTACAGCCCGCCAATATCTCCAGGGTCAGTATCGACAACGCCGCAAATGCCCAGGGGCCGAAAAGTTCTGCATACTGAGCATACTGAATCGATTTGACTTTAGTCTTTTCCAGTTTATCGATTCTTTCAACAATTTTTTCAAGAGTTTTCGCGCTGTCGGCCCGCCCGTAAAACCCGCCGGTTTTGTCGGCAATTGCTTTAAGCAGTCTTTCATCAAGATCCTGACCGGCCGGTACTTTATAATTGCCCAGTGGAGTCCGGATGGTTGTATAAGCCTGAGAAGAACCAATGCCGATTGTATATATTTTTATGCCCCAATCCCTGGCCAGTTCGGCGGCCTGCAACGGATCACGTTCTCCGGCATTATTAACGCCGTCGGTAAGCAGGATAATCACCTTGCCGGCAATCTTAAAGCCGCCGTCCTGCTCAGCTAAATTCTTTTCGCCCGCATGGATCAGTTGGGCCCTTCTCTGTTGGAGTTCATCTTCGGCTTTTTTCAGCCGAGCGGCGGCTAATGCAATTGCATCGCCTATCGCCGTGCCGTCTTCGTTGCGAAACCTGACAATCTCGGTATTTTTCAGAAATTCAAGCAAAACGTTATGGCTAAGCACCAGAGGACATATCGTGTCGGCATAACGAGCAAATGTAATCAGGCCAACAAGGTCGTTGCTTCTGCCGGCCAGTCCTTTCCTGTTGCCGCCGATAAAATCAGCGAAAACCTTTTTGAGCACCTCCAGACGGTTTAGCTTTTGGCCGTAATAGTCCATCTCCGCCTGCATACTGCCGGAACGGTCGGCAACAACTTCAATTGCTACGCCTTCAGTGGAAATTTCCGACAGCACCGTTCCTTTTCTTGGCCGGGCAAGCGCAACTATCAAAAGACCGATACAAATCAGCCTGGCGATTAACAATAACGGCCTGAACCTGACACGCCACGAAACAAGACAGTTTTTCATGTCCGTCAGGCTTGGGAATCTTATCGCGGCGGTGCGTTTTTTGCGCAGACGCACAAACGCCATAATCGGCAGCGCCAAAAACAACAACAATACCCACGGCGAATATAACTGCATTTAAGCTACCTCTGCTTCTATCATTTGTTCCGTTACGTCAATCTTCTTTTCGTCGGATTTTGTTTTCTCGATAAACTTTTTAACCAGATCGAATGTCCTCTGGATTTGTTCTGTAGTCGGGTTGTGTTTGGCGAATTTCACCAGATCGCTGAACTTAAGAAATTCTCCCAAATCGGACTTGTCGGCTGCGCCAAGAACCTCTGCGGTCGCTAACTCGACTAAAAATTCTTCCGTAGTTCTTTCCGGAGCCCTGAGATGAAAGCGATGCTCAATATAATGTCGGAGAATATTGCTTATCCGCTCGTAAAATTCCTTGATCCTGCCTTTCTTCACCAGGTCCTCGGCAACCAGGCCTCGCAGGCGGTCGTAGGCGATTTCATGAGCCGGTTTGAAAATTTTGACTAATTCGACCGCCCGCTTTCGTCGTAAATAAAGCCATGAACCAACCGCAGCAATAACGCCAAAAGCGCCTAACGCCCAGAGCCGCCGGTAAGAACGTTTCTTAGGCATCAGGACAACATCTTCTATGTCGGCTATTACTAATTCAGCCCGCTGCTCGCCAAGAAGAGAAGTTACTTCAATGTCGATCGGCTCGGTTGTAAGCTCATAGGTTTTTTCTTCCGGATTACTTAAATCGGTAAATTGAAATGTAAAGGCCGGTATCGGGAAAGTGCCGGACAAAAAGGGTTCAAGGCGGTATCGGTATCTGCTGACTACATTGTTATTTTCGTCGAGCTTATCGCCCAAATTATTCCAGTCAACGATACCAAAATTTTCAAGCACCTTGTCCACCTTTGGCATCTGAACTTCAAAGCCGGGGTCGATTGCAGCTTCAAACTCCAGGCAAAAAGTTTCAGCAATAGACATTTTAGCTTTGTCGGCGCGTATATGAACAGTCAAAGGGCCGCGATGGTAATCTTTGTCGATCTCAAATTCGGCTTGTCCGCCCCCGCCGCCGGCATCTTTCCCGCAACCGGCGCAAATCGCCGTTAGCGCACAAAGTATAAGCGCCTTAGACGCCGTTCTTATAATCTTAAATTTTTGCGCCCTACTTGTCATTTTCGGTTTTATCTGCGGGAGTCAATACGGATGTATGAATAATAACATTGTACTTGTCCATTAATTGCTCTGTCGTCATAAAAGCAGCCATAGGAACAAGCTGGTTGTCGATTGTTGCTTCAATTAATGCATCGAGATCGGATTCGGTTATTTTCTCGGCCCCGATCTCAGCTACTGTTTTACCGCCCGCAGAAGATGATTTATCAAAAGCCGTCCTGTCCATCAACTCGTACCGCAGAGCGGAAAATTTACCAGGTTTCTCAAAACAGCTTTTCACATGACTGTTAATCTGCGGCTCTAATTCGTCAAGCTCGGCAATTGCTTCACTGCGATAGTAATATTCAATCGCCTTATCATAAGAGCCTGCTTTCTCAAGTAACACGCCAATCTGAAAAAGCGTCTTAGCGCGTTCTGTATTTGATAGTTTGCCGGCGGACAGATAATCCTGCCGGACCTTAGCTGCTCTGGCGTATAAATTACGGCCGGCGAGCCTGGCGGCCAACTGTTTGACTTGTTCGGGAGACAGAGAAGAAGCCGCATTCTCAGCAGGCAATCGGCGATCGCCGGACCTGGTGAGAAGATCGGCGGTCCCCAGAGCTGTCAGAATTAAAAGCAATATGATAACTAACCTGGACGCGAAAGAGGTTTTCCGTTTTTTGTCCGGTAACGAAAAAACTAACTCATCTGACATAACCGTCGCTCCTTATAATCAATCAAGACTTTTGCAAACTCAGCATCGCCTGTGCCTCATATGGAAGAACCTGACTAAGTCCTGTATGTATGGCTTATCGGTGCTTATGCTGATGCAATCGACGTTGATTGTTCGCAGCATATTTTTCAGTTCGTTAAATCGCTGTGCGGCTGTATTGCTGTACCGGCTTTTGAATTTCCTGCTGGATGTGTCGACAAGAATGGTCTCGCCGGTCTCGGCATCCGTAAATTCAATCAGCCCTATGCTCGGCAGGATAATTTCAGCTTTGTCGCGGACAGGGACTGCAATGACATCGTGACGTTTATTAAGCAAACTAAGAGGCTTTTTGAAGCCGGTCTCTATAAAATCAGACACCAGAAACACCGTTGCCTTTTTTCGCACTACCTTTGCTATATAATCCAAGGCGCCGCTGATGTCGGTCTTCCTCTTAGGCATTTTGAAATATATCAACTCTCGTATTAGACGCAGCATATGACTGACGCCTTTTTTAGGCGGAATATATAATTCGGTCCGATCGGTGAAAATCAGCAACCCAACCTTGTCGTTATTTTTTGCCGCCGCAAAAGCCAGCACCGCACAAAACTCGGCGGCTAACTCGTTTTTGGCTTTATTTACAGTGCCGAAATCGCCCGACGCGCTTAAATCAACAGCAAACATCACCGTCATCTCGCGTTCTTCAACAAAGCGCTTAATATATGGCTTGCCTGTACGAGCGGTGACATTCCAGTCGATGGTGCGGATATCGTCGCCGGGCGTATATTCGCGAACCTCATCGAATTGCATGCCCCTGCCTTTGAACACGCTTTCATACTGGCCGGCAAAGCTGGCGTCCACCATCCGGGACGTGTAGATTTGAATCTGCCTGATTTTTTTTATTAATTCCTGAGGTATCATAGTATGTCGAATATGAACTCAAGTCGTCTTGTCTATGGCACTTCAATATTGTCAAAAATTGTTTTAATGATATCTTCGCTGGTCTTGTCTTCAGCTTCGGCCTCATAACTTACAATAACCCTGTGGCGCAGAACATCGGCGCCGATACTCTTTACATCCTGTGGCGTAACATAGCCTCTCTGTTGAACAAATGCGTGTGCTTTTGCTGCAAGCGCCAGATAAATTGTAGCGCGCGGCGAAGCCCCATAGTTTATGAAATTGCCCATTTCTATGCCGTACTTCTTCGGCTCTCTGGTGGCGCAGACTATATCGACGATGTAATCTTTTATCTTTTCATCAATGTATATTTCATCTACTACAGAACGAACTTCGGCAATCTGCTCAGGCGTTATAACGGCATGGATATCGAGGTTTGGATTTGTAGCGGCCATCCTGTCAAGTATTTTGCGTTCTTCGTCCTTGTTTGGGTAGTCAATCCTGATCTTCAGCATAAAGCGGTCAAGTTGGGCTTCCGGCAAAGGATAAGTCCCTTCTTGTTCGATAGGGTTTTGCGTCGCAAGTACGAGGAAAGGCTCGGGCACATCAAAGGTTTCATCGCCAATCGTCACCTGTCTTTCCTGCATAGCCTCCAACAGGGCGCTTTGCACCTTGGCCGGAGCCCTGTTAATTTCGTCGGCTAATATAATATTAGCGAAGATCGGGCCTTTACGTGTGTAAAATTCACCGTCGGATTGTCGATATATCTGGGTTCCGATCAAGTCGGCCGGAAGCAGATCAGGCGTAAACTGTATCCGCTGAAAATCAGCATTTATTGCTCGTGACAAAATCGTCACAGCCATAGTCTTGGCCAGGCCGGGCACGCCTTCCAGCAGTATATGCCCGTTAGCCAGAAGCCCGATAAGCATACGCTCCAGCATATATTGCTGGCCCACAATTACCTTGTCCATCTCGCCAAACAATGCCCGTACGAACTCGCTTTTTTCCTGCACCAGTTTCCCGATCTGTTTCACATCTGTAGCCATAAAGAATTTCTCCTTCAACTTTCACCTAATCGCAAAGTGAATCAAGACTTTTGCAAAATTGCGGTTTGGCATACATTACTTAAGAAACTCATTTTTTCGAGTTTCTTAAGTAATCCCATAACATCACGCCGCATAATGAGTTATCTCTAAGGAAAGAAAAAAGCTCAGCGATTTTTCTTTCCCAAAAACATGTCAAACCGCAATTTTGCAAAAGTCTTGATGAATCTCATAATTCGGGTCCGGTCAGGGACGCAAGCCCCTAAAAAATAATTGGATTATCTTACGATTTACACCTGAAGATGTTCGTATTGTGCGGAAAAATCAAGGAGAATCGCAGAAAAATTGGAAAGATTATTCGTGAGTTATGCCGTCAGAAAGGTATTGAAATATTGGAAGGCAATGCTGCTTCAGATCATATTCATATGTTGCTCAGCGTGCCCCCGAAGTTCAGTATTGCCATGACGATTGGATATCTCAAGGGTAAAAGCGCAGTTCGTATTAACCGTGAGATTGAGCGTGTTACCGGGACGTTATTTGGACGAAGTTTTTGGTCGCGAGGTTATTGTGTCAGCACTGTGGGCCTTGATGAGCAGAAAATTCGCCAGTACATCCAGGAACAAGAGGAACATGAAAAGGCAGAAATGACTAACTAAGCCCAAAGGCTCCTTTTAGGGGCCTTCCTCATACCACCGGCTCTGCCGGTGGAAGATGATTACCAAAATCCAAATGTTCAAACGGCTTCTGTCGCGTCAAAATAAGGTTTTAGATTAGATTTTGGTCATTAGTATTTTGAATTTGTTTCGGATTTCGATATTAGGATTTCGGATTTGAGCAAC
>QNBS01000166.1 GCA_003644175.1 Planctomycetota bacterium
CATTAAAGGCGCCTTGGCCCGCAACGTGCACCGCCAGTCGCCGCCTCGCTTCCAGAGATTCCAGACTATCGGGGAATCTGTCGTACAGTTTGAACCATATGGCACGAGTTTCATGGTGCGGATGGTCGCTGTAGAAATGCAAAATCTCCTTCGGGCTCCGTCCGAACAGCCGGGTGTCCGGTTTATACTCCTCAAGCATCGCCTTGTAGTACAGGGCGATCGGCATGCGTTTACTGTTGGGCCACTTGTTGATGAACAGGTCGTATTGCCTGCTGAGCCACTGTCTCTTGTCCTGGTAGCGGAACTCTTTGGGCAATATATCAACCAGCCAATTCGGCCATCGGTCGTCATCCAACTCCTTTTGGATCTCGGTTTTCAAATCTTTTCGCAGAAGAATTGGCTCGGTCGGATAAAAAAGCCCTTTCAGGTAGCTTTGCGTGCTCGGATCGGCAATTGCATTGTCTATCACCTCCGTCATGGAATGGTCGTGAAACTCGGCGACCTCTTCCGGGTTGTTCTTGACAATGTACAATTGATAATCAAGTTCCGAGAAGCCTATCTTGCCCATAAACACGAAGACCGCAGCCGCAAGTACAATGCCGGTGGCGCTGAATACAAGACCTGGTTTATAACGAGTGTAATGACCTATGCCCAACACCACCCCGGCGATGGCAAGGCCCGTCAGCCATGCGCTGATCCACGGGGCAAAAGAAAAACCCCACTTTATGGGGTCGGCGCCTTTGGCGCTGCCGAATATCGCCCAATAGATTAACTGCGGCGCCATACACAACACGACCGAAATGAAGCGGGACCGAAAACGAAGAGGTCTGCACGCAACGGCAATACAACTGACAAGCAGGAAAGCTCCGAATAAATGAAGCCGGCAGATCAACACCACCGCCAAAATCATCGGCAGGCTATAGCGGAACCTCATGAGTTGAGAAACAAGAAGAGGGCCGACCGCCAGCACCCCCATCAAGAAGCCTAAGACCGGAATCTGCCAGGGATATTCGTAAATGCTTATGGGACTCAGCACAAAACGACCCAGCGCCCCGGCGCCGCCGGCCATGACTCCCGCCGGTGAGCCTAATTCCAGCGCCGTTCCGGTAAGAATTTGCGACCAGAAAAGGCATGTAACAACGTATACCCCCACGGCGAGCCACCAGCAGCGGATGACATTCTTGTGGCTGTAATGCAGAGTGGGCCCGACCGTCATAAACGATTTTGCCGGACCACTCGCTTTTTCCACGCCGTTGGCTGCCATGATAAATCAATCGGCTCCCGAAAAGCTACGCCCGAATTATATCGGCGATCTTCATCAGCCTGCTGATGTTGTCTCGCTCGGCTTCACCGAGTTTGCTGTAAATAAACTTGATTGTTTCCTGGATGTCGGGAATCACGACGTGCTCCAGAACATTCACTCGCCGACGTGTCATCTGAAGCTCGGTCGCCAGAAGCCGGGCCTGCTTTTCCTTCTCGGCCAATTCTATAAGACTGTCAAAAGCCCTTTCAAGCGCCCTCAAGGCCACGTCGAGCTCGCCGCTTGTCGTCGAAAAACCGTAACACACGATGTCCCCGGCGATCTCCTTTGCCAATTGAGGAACCCTCACGCTCATTATGCTTGCAAAACTGATCGCCAGGCTGAACCTCTTTGTCGGGACCTCTATAGCCGCCGCCATATCCTCCGGCTCCATCGTCGCCCGCGCCATCATAAACCGCCTCGTCGTCTCAAGCAGCTCTTTCTCCACACGGTCGCGCAACGGCTTGATCAAACGGGCGACCTTCACAAGCTGCCTGCATATCTCATCGCGCTTCTGGCTCAACAACCGGTGCCCTCGCGCTGCAAGTCCTGCCCGCTTGCGAAGACGAAGAAGCTCCATTCGTGTTGCATTTACATTTTCCAGCATATATTGACCCTGGCAACTTGTTATTTTTTATCTCTGAATCGCGGCATGTATTTGGCGATCAACTCGGCATCGATGCGTTTCAGCTCGACATTTTCAAACATGCTCAGCAGTTCCCAGCCCAGGTCAAGAGTCTGCTCAATTGTCCGATTGTCGTAATAGCCCTGCGAAATGTACCGTTCCTCGAATTTGTTGGCGAAGGTCATGTAATTCCTGTCCTCTTCGGAAAGTGCGGCCTCGCCAAGAATCGTGGCAAGTTCCTGCGCCTCTTTGCCGCGGGCGTAAGCGGCATAAAGCTGGTTGTACAGGTCGGCGTGATCCTCGCGAGTCTTGCCCTCGCCGATACCCTTGTCTTTCAGCCTCGAAAGACTCGGCAGCACATCGACCGGCGGCGAAACCGCTTTTCGATGCAAAGGCCTGCTCAGGATAATCTGCCCCTCGGTGATATAACCGGTAAGGTCGGGCACCGGGTGGGTCTTGTCGTCTTCGGGCATCGTCAGAACGGGAACCATTGTAATCGAGCCGTTTCTGCCCTTAATCCGGCCCGCCCTTTCGTAAATCGTGGCAAGGTCGGTATAAAGATAACCCGGATAACCACGTCTGCCCGGAACCTCTTTTCGGGCGGCGCTGATTTCACGAAGCGCCTCGCAATAGTTCGTCATATCGTTAAGGATGACAAGGACGTGCATGTCCATCTCGAATGCAAGATACTCCGCCGCCGTAAGCGCCACCCTCGGAGTCGCGATTCGCTCGATCGCAGGATCGTTGGCGAGATTAATGAACATCACCGCCCGCTCGATCGCGCCGGTATTGGTCAGGTCGTCGATGAAAAACTGCGCCGCCTCGAACGTAATGCCCATCGCCGCAAAGACTACGGCAAACGCCTCCCCCTCGCCCAATACCGTCGCCTGTCTGGCCAATTGCGCTGCGATATCGTCGTGCGGCAGGCCGGCGCCGGAAAAAACAGGCAGCTTCTGACCTCGCACCAGGGGGTTAAGGCCGTCAATCGTCGAGATACCCGTCTGGATAAACTCGTTCGGAAAGTCGCGTGCATACGGATTGATCGGGTTGCCGTTGATGTTCAGTTTCTTCTCGGCGATGATAGCCGGACCGTCGTCCTTCGGATTGCCGATGCCGTCGAAGACGCGCCCCAATATCTCCGGCGAAAGCGCCAACTCCATCGGCTTGCCCAGGAAGCGCACCGTACTGTCATTTACGTTGATTCCCTCGGTCCCCTCGAAGACCTGGACGAGCACTTTGTCCTTTTCCACCTGCAGAATCTGACCGTGCCTTATCGTACCGTCTGCAATCTCAATGTCAACGATATGACCGTACTTGGCGCCTTCCACCGATTCAACCAGCATCAAAGGACCGTACACCTGCGAAACGGTCTTGTACTCTTTCAGCATATCATACTCCCGCTTTCAATCCAGACTGCTCCGTCAAGATCGGAGCCGACAACCAATAAACATAAACAACCTCTACGCTACCGGAGCGTAAAGTGCTTTTATCTGCTCGTCGATAATTCCCGTTATGCCGATGATCTTGTCCTTGTCGGCATAGTCGACATACTTTGCTCTTGCTATATCTTCCCGCACCGCAAGCTTAAAGATGTCGGACGTCTCGGCGCCGTTTTCAATCGCGGCCAATCCCTGTTCGTGGAAGTGCAAAATAACCTTCATCATATCGAACTGCTTGGCGATCGGCGTATAGGTGTCAACCTTATGGAACGCATTCTGATGCAGGAAATCCTCCCGAATACTCTTGGCCGTCTCCAGCGCCATCCGGTCGTTTGCACTGATCGACTCGGCGCCCACCAGACGCACAATCTCAATAAGCTCGGCCTCCTGTTCCAGAAGATTCATCGCCTCCTGCACCATTGCGGCAAATTCGGCGCCTTGCTCCTTGTCTTCAAAACTGCCCGCCAGGTATTCCTTGTAAAAAGAATAACTCGTCAGCCAGTCAATCGCCGGGAAGTGCCTCTGCTGCGCCAGTCTCCCCACCAGCGACCAGAACACCTTCACCACATGCAGCGTCGCCTGCACAACCGAATCCGAAAGGTCGCCGCCGGGCGGACTCACCGCGCCGATGATCGACAGGGCGCCTGTTCGCTCGGGCGAGCCTTCACAGATAACCCTGCCCGACCGTTCATAGAACGATGCGATTCTCGCCCCGAGGTACGCGGGATACCCTTCCTCGGCCGGCATCTCTTCCAGTCGCGTCGAGATTTCCCTCATCGCTTCGGCCCACCGACTCGTACTGTCGGCCATCAACGCCACCGAATAACCCATATCGCGGAAGTACTCGGCCATCGTGATACCCGTGTACACAGAAGCCTCACGCGCGGCAACCGGCATGTCCGATGTATTTGCAATCATCACAACCCGTTTCATCAGGGGCTCGCCGCTGTGCGGATCCACCAATTCAGGGAACTCGAGCAGGACGTCGGTCATCTCATTGCCCCGTTCGCCGCAGCCGACATAGATAACCACATCGGCGTCAACCCACTTGGCCAACTGGTGCTGTACAACCGTTTTGCCCGTACCAAAGGGGCCCGGCACGCAAGCCGTACCGCCCTTGCCGAGCGGGAAGAAGGCGTCAATAACACGCTGGCCCGTCACAAGGATTTCATTCGGCGCCAGACGTCGCCGGCTCGCTCGTGCCTGTCTCACGGGCCATTTCTGCATTAGCTTCAGCTCCGTCCGACTGCCGTCGTCCGCCACAACCGCACCGATGGTCTCTTCAACCGTATACTCACCCTCATTGAGACCTTCCACAGTGCCGCTGACACCGGCGGGAACCATGATCTTTTGCAAAACCAGTGTCGTCTCCTGTACCTGGCCGACAATGTCGCCGTGCGAAACCTTCGTTCCGTTTTCAATGGTCGGCAAAAACCGCCACTTGACATCTCTCTTGAGACCCGGAACAGCGCTTCCGCGAAGAATGTGGTCTCCCTGTGCGGCGACCAGTTGATCAAGCGGTCTCTGGATGCCGTCGTAGATGCTCGAAATAAGTCCCGGGCCAAGTTCCACACTCAACGGAGCGCCGGTATTTACAACCTCCTCGCCCGGACCCACGCCGACGGTATCTTCATAGACCTGGATGCTGGCAAGATCGCCGCGCAGCTCGACAATTTCACCGATAAGATTATCGCCGCCGACGCGAACCACGTCATACATCCTGGCCCCGACCATGCCTTCTGCAACAACAACCGGACCGGCAACTTTAATTATCGTACCCTTACTCAATTCACTCATCGCAAAAGACCTCTCTACCAGCTACAACTATGAACTACGAACTACCAACTACGAACTACCAACTACCAACTAATTAGCAAGTATATCAATTCCCGTCGCAATCTTGAGCACTTTGCCAAGCGCCTTCGTCGCAAAGCCCTCCGACTCCGTCGCAAAGGGAACAACAACCACGCACGGGGTCGCCTGCCTCTGTTTGGCCTCAAAAACCTCGCCGGCAAGCATCGCAACGTTTTCGGCGACGACCACCAGGCCGTACCGTTTCCTGAGTATCTCGTTTGCGGTCTCGGCAACCGTCTCTGCGTCCAGCTCAACGGCATAAGTGTCAAGCCCAAGCGCAGAAAACGGCATCACAAAATCCGATCCACCAAACACCGCAACCTTACTTTCCATAAAAACCCCTGTTCAAGAACCAGCTTGCGCCAAATCCCAATCTACAATATACAATCTACAATATACAATATACAATATACAATCTAAAATCACCTCACTCGCCTAATCGGTCGAGTATCATCTTTGTATCCAGCCCGTTATTCTTGCACGTCAGGACCA
>QNBS01000167.1 GCA_003644175.1 Planctomycetota bacterium
CGATTACCAGCTGATTGAAAAGGAACTGCGACCGTTTACGGCAAAAGATAAAGGCAAAGAGGCCAAGAAGGATCTGGCGATCTCGGTGATTCGCGAGTTTCTGCTCGATAAGGTCGCTTCCCGGCCGGCAATGGGAGACCATGCCGTCTTTGTCATACGCCAGGCGGAAAGGCTCAACGCTTCCAGCCAGAACGCCCTGCTCAAAGCGCTTGAAGAGCCGCCGAAGCACACCCTTGTCATCCTGCTGTGCAGTCGGGCCGACAAACTGCTGCCCACCACGCTCTCTCGCTGTCAGATGGTCCGGTTCGGGCCGGTTGACGCCCGGCACATCACCGCCGCCCTGTCCAGGCTGGGTGTGGGCAAGGCAGAGGCCGAATACTGGGCCCGGTTCAGCGACGGCCGGCTTGGTCAGGCCATCACCTGGGCGACGCTGGAGCCAAAGGAAACCACCTGTTACGAAATCAAGACAAAGCTCATCGAGTCGCTGGCAAGGTGCCGGTTGAGCGATTCGCTGGAATTGGCGGACTGGATGTTAAGGGCCGCCAAGGGCATCGGCGAGGCATGGGCTCTGAAAGAGCCGAATACCAGCAAGACCGATATAAACAGGCTGGCGCAAAAAGGGTTATTGCAAATGATAATTGCGGCCTTTAACGACGCAATGAAACTGACCGCCGGCATAGGGGAAAACCTCGTCAACGCCGACCAGGCAGGGCAGATTGAGGCGATTGGGCGGCGATTCGATGCCGAACAATCCGCCCGGAAAATCGCTACAGCTTATGAAAGCACCCGATGGATCGAGGCAAACGTCAACGAAAAACTGATTTTTGAGCAATTGTTGTTAAATCTCGCCGACTCTGGTATAATTTCGGGTTTGACGATATGAAAGTCTTGTTCAGACCGCACCCTGATCAGGATATATTGATTTGAATAACTATTAAGTGGATCGAAGATACAGAATGGCACAGGCTGAAGGCGCCAGACCCAAGAGTCAAAAGCACAAAAAACTGATGCTCGTCCGTTACGGCAGGATGGGCTTTATGGGCTGGTTCGAACATAATGAAGAAAAGATACCCAAGGTCAATTCGCGCGTAGTCATCAAGACCAACCGCGGGCTCGAATTGGGCGATCTCGTCGGGCAGTTCAACTATCGCAGCGGGCAGTTCAGGAGCAGTCCCGAACAGGTCAGCCAATACTTCAACGGCAAGAGCAAGGAGTACCCCTTAGGTCAGGGCGGCACGTTCGTCCGCTTTGCCACCGACCAGGACGTCATGGAGGAGACGCACCTGGAGGCCTCGGCCAGGGAAGAGGCAAAATGCTGCGAACGCTTCATCAAGGAGATGAATCTGCCCATGAAAGTCATCGACAGCGAGCACCTCTTCGGCGGCGAACGCATCGTCATCTATTTCAGCAGCAACGGAAGGGTCGATTTTCGCGAGCTTGTCCGGCGGATGGCCAGGGAATATCAGACTCGAATCGAACTTAGACAGATCGGCTCGCGCGACGAGGCCAAACTCATCAGCGATTTCGAGAGTTGCGGCCAGGAGTGCTGCTGCAGAAGATTTCTGAAGATTCTGGAACCTGTCAACATGCGCATGGCCAAGCTGCAGAAAGCTACGCTCGATCCGTCCAAGATATCCGGCCATTGCGGAAGGCTGAAATGCTGCCTTCGCTACGAGGATGACACCTACAGAGACCTCAAACAGCGGCTGCCTAAGAAAAACGCCCTTGTCAAAACTCCCCGCGGCGAGGGCAAGGTTGTCGGCATACAAATCCTTACCCAGCTTGTCGTTGTCCAGGACGAAAAAGGCGACAGGGAAGCATTTCCCGTCGAAGAAATCCAGGTCATCAGCCGGGACCGGACGCGCAATTCGGCGTACCGCCAGGACAAAGATGCCGTTGGGAGAAAACCGGCGGGTCTTCAATGTGATTGCCCCGGGCCACAAGAGTCCTGCCCCGTCGATGAAGCTTCGCCCGGCGTCTCGCAGGAAGGCAATAAAGACAGCGCCGTTGGGCCGCAGGAGAACCGGAAAAACAAAGGAAGAAACAGAAATCGCGGGCGGCGAAATCGAAACAGGAGTCGCAACACAGACGGCAACGCCGGCGGAAACGCTGCGCCTCGGGAAAGAACCGACGCCAATCCAACCGCCGACAGCACAAACCGTCAGCCTGACCAGGGAAGGACACATGAATCGTAAAATTGTTGTTACTTCGGCACTGCCGTACGCCAACGGACCGATCCATATCGGCCATCTGGTGGAGTATCTCCAAACCGACATCTGGGTTCGTTTTCAGAAGTTGTGCGGCAACGTATGCCTGTATTTCTGCGCCGACGACACACACGGCACGCCGGTCATGATTCGCGCCAGAGACGAGGGTATCGAGCCGGAAGAACTCATCCGGCGGGTGCACGGCGAGCATGTCCGCGACTTCGACGGTTTTCTCGTGGATTTCGATAATTACTATTCCACTCATTCCGAAGAAAACCGCCACTTCAGCGAGCTGCTCTACGCCAGGGCGACCGAAAACGGCTCGATCGACAAACGCCCGGTCGAGCAGGCCTACTGCCGGCAGTGCGATATGTGGCTGCCCGACCGCTATGTCCGCGGCGTTTGCCCGCGATGCAAGGCCGAGAATCAGTACGGCGATTCATGCGACGCCTGCGGCGGCACGCATCGGCCGACCGAACTGATTAATCCGGTCTGCGCCAACTGCGGCCTGACGCCTCAGCGGCGCAGCAGTGTGCACTATTTCTTCAAATTGGCCGACTACGCCGACCGCCTCAGGGAATTAGCCGCCGGCGGACACGTCCATGAATCCGTCATGAATAAACTGGACGAATGGTTTACGACCGGTCTGAAAGACTGGGACATTTCACGCGACGGACCCTATTTCGGCTTCAAAATCCCGGGCGAGGAAAACAAGTACTTCTACGTCTGGCTCGACGCCCCCATAGGGTATATGGCCTCGTGCAAAAACTATTGCGACCGCCACGGGCTGGACTTCGAGGTCGTCTGGAACAGCGATGAATATGAGTTGTACCATTTCATCGGCAAGGACATTATGTATTTCCACGCGCTGTTCTGGCCGGCAATGCTGATCGGAGCAAGATTCAAAACCGCCGACAAACTCTTCGTGCACGGCTTCCTCACGGTCAACGGCCGCAAGATGAGCAAGAGCAAAGGCACTTTCATCAAGGCCGAGACCTATCTGGCGCACCTCGATCCGGAGTATCTGCGATACTACTACGCCGGCAAGCTCTCCAGCGGCGTCGATGACATCGACTTGAATTTCGACGATTTTATTGCAAAGGTCAATTCCGATCTCGTCGGCAAGCTCGCCAATCTCGCCAGTCGTTCGGGTCCGATGCTCACAAAAAAGCTCAACGGACGGCTCGGACGGCTCGACGACGAGGGATGGAAGTTGATTCGAGGTCTGCAGCAGGCAAAAGACGGCATTATCTCGGACTACGAAGGACTCAACTACGCCGCAGTCATACGAACCATCTCGTCGCTGGTCGATGAGTGCAACCGCTATGTGGACGCCAAACAGCCGTGGGTGACGGTAAAGACAGATCCCGATCAGACGCGGATAACGCTTACAACGACGATAAACGCCGTCAGAATACTCACGATCTATCTCAAGGCGGTCCTGCCGCGTTACGCACAAAAAGTCGAGAAGTTTCTCAACGTCGAGCCCCTAAGCTTTGCCGACGTTGACGGCGTACTCGAAGACCATGAGATAGGCCGGTTTGAACGGCTCGTAGAACGTGTTGAAAAGGAAAAGGTCGAAGCGATGATTGAAGAAAGCAAACAAGCCGACAAGCCGGATGCGCCGGTTGTAACGCTCGATGAGCCCATTGAACCGGAATGCACGATTGACGACTTCATGAAGGTCGATCTGCGAATCGCCAGGATAACGCTTGCCGAGCCCGTCGAAGGCGCCGACAAGCTGTTGCATCTGGAACTGGATATCGGCGGCGTCGGGAAAAGCGTCTTCGCCGGAATCGCCAAGGTCTACAAGCCCGAGGATCTGACCGGCAGGATGGTCGTCTGCGTCGCCAACCTGAAACCCCGCAGGATGAAGTTCGGCGTCTCCGAAGGTATGATCCTTGCGGCCGGGCCCGGCGGAAGCGACATCTTCATACTGCGCGTCGACGAAGGCGCCGAACCCGGACAGCGAGTGCATTGAGCGGGATAGTCTTAATGGATTTCTCGGCTTCGCTCGAAATGACAAAGCAGGTCGAAATGGAGAAAGCCCATGACGCCCAAAGAAAGAATCTATGCTACCATTGCCGGCAAAGATGTCGACCGGCCGGCGGTTACGCCGATTTTCATGGCGTGGGCGGCTCATTATGTCGGGCATACCTACCGCGACTATTATCTTGATTCGGCGGTTCTGGCAAAGGCGCAGCTTGCGGTAACCCGCGATTTCAACATCGACCAGATAAGCGCGATAAGCGACCCTTTCCGCGAAACTTCCGCCTATGGCGTGGAGTTCGACTGGCCCGAAGAAGGCGTCGGCAAGGCAAAGGAGCTGCTCATCAATTCGCCCGCCGATATCTCCAGGGTCGCACCCATCGATATCGAAAATTCGGCCAGGACCAGAGACCGACTCGAAGGCGTCAAAAAACTTGCCGCCGAGGTCGCCCAAACCCACAGCGTCTTAGGCTGGGTCGAGGGCCCGGTCGCCGAGTACGGCGATCTTCGCGGCGTGGAGAACACGCTCATGGACCTGATTGACAGGCCCGACATGTTCGCCGAGGCCTGCCGGATCATCGTCGAAAATGCAATCAACTTCGCCCGCGCCCAGATCGCCGCCGGCGCCGATATGATCGGCGTGGGCGATGCGGCGGCAAGCCTCATAAGTCCCGACATGTACGTCGAACACGTCCTGGGCTGGGAAAAGAAACTCATCGACGGAATCCACGACGCCGGCGCGACGGTCAAACTCCACATTTGCGGCGACATCACAAATACGATTGAACACATGGCCGATACAGGCGCCGAGGTGATCGATATCGACTGGATGGTTCCGCCGGACGAGGCGCGGGCGGCGGTGGGCGACGACATAACGCTTTGCGGCAATTTCGACCCGTCAGGCGTGCTGTTTCAGGGAACACCGCAGACCGTCGCCGAGGCCGCACGGAAATGTCTTGCCCTCGGCGGCAAAAAGTTTATCCTTATGCCGGGCTGTGAAGTGCCCCCCGGCACGCCGCCGGAAAATCTGAAGGCATTTTGCCCCGGTGCGAATTGTCTTGTCGAACAATTGCAGGGTTGAATACAATCGCGGCGACACAGGAGAAAAACAAAGGGTTATGAAAAAAACACTTGAAGAGATTTCCAGTCAGGATGGACGATACGACGCCAAGGCGTTGAAGTTCGTTTTTGACGGTCTCGGCCATACGATCCGCCGAATCAGGGATGCCGAAGAAGAAGACCAGGAAGGCCCCCGCCACATCACCGGCGCCGAATTAGCCGAAGGCATCGCTCAACTGGCCGTCGAACGATGGGGGCTGCTGGCGAGAATGGTGCTCAATCACTGGGGCCTGAAGACCACAAGAGACTTCGGCGAAATCGTCTACCTGATGATCGCCCACAAGTGGATGGCCGCACAGGAAAGCGACCACATAGAAGACTTCGACAACGTCTACGACTTTGAACAAGTATTCGAAAAACAATACAGATTCGA
>QNBS01000168.1 GCA_003644175.1 Planctomycetota bacterium
GATATTATTGGAAGGATGGCTATGAGCCCGGCAGAGTGCAAAATAATAGAACTTCCCAAAATTGAAGACCCTCGCGGCAACTTATCTATTGTCGAAGAGGACAATCATATTCCCTTCAAGATTGAACGAGTGTACTGGATTTATGATGTGCCCGGCGGGCAGGTGCGCGGGGGCCATGCCTTTCGAAAGCAGCAGGAGTTGATCGTGGCTCTTTCGGGCAGTTTCGATGTGATAGTCGATGGCGGGATGGAAAAACACAAATTCTCTTTGAATCGTTCCTATTACGGCCTATACGTTCCGCCCGGCTATTGGCGGCGGATGGAGAATTTTTCGACCAATTCACTGGCGATGGTCTTAAGTTCAACGCGTTATGAAGAAAAGGATTACATCCGTGAATATGAGCAATTTACAGCCTTCAGAAATAAACACAAACAGCATATATGATTGTGTTATTGTGCCCCTCAGAAAAATTCACAATCGGGCAGGAAACCTTACGGTTGTGGAAGGATTAAAGAATCTGCCGTTTGAGGTGCGCAGGACCTATTACCTCTATGATATTCCAGGAGGAGAATCGCGTGGGGGACATGCCCACAAGGAGTTATATCAGCTTATTATTGCGGCCGGCGGCAGTTTTGATGTTTTGCTGGATGACGGAGAGAACAAGAAAGTCGTAACACTTAATCGACCCTATTTCGGGCTCCTGGTTGTGCCGGGGATATGGAGGGAGTTGTTGGAGTTTTCTTCGGGCGCGATTTGTCTGGTATTGGCGTCGCACAAATATGAAGAGTCTGATTATATCAGAGAGTACGCTCAATTCATGGAGTTTAAAGGCACGGCACGATGATTCATCCTACCGCAGAAGTTCAAACCTCGCATGTAGGGGAAGGCACCTTTATCTGGCAGCACTGTGTGGTTTTGGCCGGCGCCAGAATCGGCGAGAATTGTAACATCAACTGCCATGTGTTTATCGAAAACGATGTGGTAGTCGGCGACAATGTCACGATTAAACCGGGAGTTCAACTTTGGGATGGTATGCGGATTGAGGACAATGTGTTCATTGGCCCCAATGTGACTTTTACCAATGATCTGCGGCCAAGGTCCAAGCAGTATTCTGAACAGTTTTTAACCACTACGATTCGAACTGGAGCCTCCATTGGAGCAAACGCAACCATCGTTGCCGGTATTACCATTGGCCGATATGCCATGATCGGTGCGGGCAGTGTGGTGACGAAGGATGTCCCGGATTTTGGCCTGTGGTATGGCAATCCAGCAGTATTCAAGGCATATGTGTGCCGATGCGGCAGAAAATTGGATGCCGGTATGAACTGTTTTAATTGCGGGATGCAATATGATAACGAACAAGGCAAGGTGATTCGGCATGATTAAATTCCTTGACCTCAAACAGATCAATGATAGTTTCGAGCCGCAGATCCGCGAGGTGATCCATCGAGTGCTGGATTCGGGCTGGTATTTGTTGGGCAAGGAAGTCAAGGCCTTCGAAGAAGAGTATGCCAAATATATTGGAACAAAGCATTGCATTGGGGTGGGTAACGGGCTGGACGCATTGCGGCTGATTTTGCGGGCTTATATTGAGATGGGGGTGATGGGCGAAGGGGATGAGGTAATCGTTCCGGCGAATACCTATATTGCCAGTGTTCTTGCCATTAGTGACAACCGATTGAAACCGGTTCTGGTTGAGCCGGACATCAATACATATAACATTGATCCATTCAAGATCGAAGAAAAAATTACAGAACGCACGAAGGCTGTCATGATCGTCCATTTATATGGCCGGAATGCGATGCATCCGGAAATTCAGCGGGTGGTTGACAAATATAATCTGAAGCTGATTGAGGATAATGCTCAGGCGCAGGGGTGTTATTATGGCGACAGGCGAACAGGTTCGCTGGGTCATGCGGCCGGTCACAGTTTCTATCCGGGCAAGAACTTAGGCGCATTGGGTGACGGCGGGGCCGTTACAACTGATGATGATGAATTAGCGGCCATCGTACGATCGCTTGGCAACTATGGATCGTCAAGAAAGTATGTAAATGACTATCAAGGGCTCAACTCAAGACTTGATGAAATCCAGGCGGCTGTGCTGCGTGTAAAACTTGCGAGGCTTGACGAAGACAATCAGAAAAGGCGGGATGTTGCCCGGGATTATCTTGAGCATATCCAGCATCCAGCGGTGACACTTCCTATGATCCCTGATGATGTTCCGGTGGTCCGCGACTGGAAGGGGCACGTGTGGCATCTGTTTGTTATCCGATGCAAAGACCGAGATGAACTACAGACTTACCTAAGGGAAAATGGAGTTCAGACATTGATCCATTATCCGATTCCCCCGCACAAGCAGCATGCATACGACGGGTGGCGCGGGCTTTCTCTGCCTATTACAGAAAAGATTCACAATTCGGTTTTGAGCCTGCCAATGAGCCCCGTGATGGGCATGGGAGAAATTGAAGCAGTGCTTCAGAGCATGAATGCATGCAAATAGGTTTTGATATCGTATGATGAAGGCCGGCAATCGATGACAGTAAGGGATAGCACAGTTGCACAGGCACCCTCGAATGATCGAGGAGTTCACCCGAAAGCAGGGGGTGCAACATCTCATAGACAGATTCTAAAGGCCACCGGGATTGTCGGTGGGGCTCAGGTAATAGCGATACTGGTTCGGATTGCCCGCAGCAAGATTATAGCAGTACTACTTGGTCCGGCGGGAGTGGGGATTGCGGGATTGTATATGTCCACACTTAATCTAATTCGCAGCGCCACAGGGTTCGGACTGAACTTCAGCGCTGTACGTGATATTGCGCAGGCGACAGGTAGTAACGATGAGTGTCAAGTATCGAGAAGTATTGTAGTTTTGCGGAGGTGGGTGTGGTTCACGGGATTGCTGGGTATGACTGTTGCCGCGGTCTTCAGTAAGGTGCTTAGCCGATATGCCTTCGGTACCGAAGAGTATGCCTGGGGTGTCCGCATTTTGTCCGTGTGTCTGCTCTTCATGGCTTTGTCAAAAGGCCAATTAGCTTTGCTGCAGGGGTTGCGTCAGATCGGTATGATGGCGCGTGCCAATGTTGGTGGAGTTGTGGCGGGTTTCTGCATATCGGTGCCGCTATACTGGTTTATGGGGGTCAAAGGCATTGTTCCCGCGATCCTGCTCACCACCGCAGCAAGCCTGTTACTTTCCTGGTACTATGCGCGGCGAATCCCGGTGAAGGCCGTAGATATTTCACCGAAGGAGACCTTTCTGTGCGGCCTGGGCATGGTGCGGCTTGGATTCTTTATGGTGATTACGGGATTCATGATGACCGCCGTGATGTATCTTGTCAGAGCGTACATCTCCAGGAGAAACGGGATCGAAGCTGTTGGCCAGTTTCAGGCGGCCTGGACTCTGTCTTCCGTTTACCTGGCTGCGGTTTTGCAGGCTATGGGAGCGGATTACTTTCCAAGATTGAGTGCCGTGAATGCTGACAATGGGCGAGTTGTTCAGTTAGCAAATGAGCAAACCGAGGTAGCCTTGCTTGTCGCGGGGCCTCTGATTGTAGGAATGTTGTCCTTTATGAGCTTGGTGGTGTATGTATTATATTCATCGAAGTTTACAGAAGCGATTGGAATATTGCACTGGCAGTTAGCGGGGACGTTCTTGAAGGTTATCTCATGGCCCATCGGATTCATCATACTCGCAAAAGGAAGGGGCGGCGTCTTCATATGCACAGAAGTGTGCTGGAACGTGATCTACATGGGCTTAATTATTTTGGGGTGGAGAGCCTTTGGGCTTGAAGTAACCGGAATAGCATTTCTGGTTGCTTTTCTTATATATCTGGCAATTGTTGCTGCGACCGGCCGTCTACTCAGTGGTTTTGCCTGGTCGAAAGACAGTCTGAAATATATCCTGGTGTTTGGAACCGCAACCCTGTTGGCATTTCTCAACTCGAGGCATATACCGGGAGCCAAAGGCTACTTTGCCGGAGGTGTATTGTCTGCTGCCGTGGCCGGGTATTCGGTGCACGAACTTCATAAAATTGTTGATCTAAAAAGGGTGATTAACCGGTTGCTACGTCGGTAGTTTACGACATCGAAGAAGGGAAGGGTACATTGTCAGAGCCGCCTCTTGTCAGTTATATAGTAGTTTGTTATAAGCAGGAGCAGTTTATTCGCGATGCAATACGAAGCGCATTTGAACAGACATATGAACCTCTTGAAATTATTTTCTCGGACGACTGCTCGCCGGACCGAACATTCGAGATCATCAAAGAAGAGGTAGATTCGTATCGAGGGCCACATAGAATTATTCTCTGTCGCAACGAAAAGAATCTGGGCATTGCCGGCAATGTTAATCATGCATTTCAATCAGCCCATGGACAATTCTTTGTAATGGCCGCAGGCGACGATATTTCGATTCCGGACAGAACGGCATTGTTGGTGGATCGCTGGCAAAATGCCGATCCCCCCGTTGATCTGGTTTGCTCCTATCATGCGGAGATTGACGTTGATGGCAGGCCTACGGGATTCATCCGCAACAATAATGTTTCGGTTGTTCCTGATACCAGACGAAATGTTCATTCCTGGCGTTGCACAGCTATCGGAGGAGGCGCCGCATACAGCCGAAGGCTGTACGATAAGTACGGACCTCTCAATGCCGCCGTTATCTGTGAAGATTGGGTCTACGCATTTCGTGCGTGGCTCGAGTCAGGAATTGCGGTAATAGAGAAACCTTTATATTACCACAGAACACACGAAGGCTCTATTGCATTCATATCCCGCAGGATGAAGACGGAGACAGATGTTGCAGTGAAGCGCCTCCACAGGATACGATCAGCACAGAATATGTTGGCGGTTTCAGAGGAGTGGTTGAAGGCGTGGCGGAGACATGGGGGGAAAGAACAGCCCCAAATAGAAGCAAAACTGCTGAACAGGGTCAAAGTCTGCCAATTGCAGTTGCGGGCGCGCCAGTCCAGCGGCCGGCAGGCGTTGTGGTTTGCGCTGGCGGTCCTCAGGCATGGGGGTGGAATCTCAACTGCAGTAAAACTGATTGTTCGCCAGGTGTTTCGCTGGCAGTGACCCGATTATACCCTTCAGGGCCCCGATAGATCAGGATTCCCGCGAGTTGGATTATAAGTTTTTTTCAGTTGAATCGCCTTCGGCGATGACCTTTCATTCTGGATTCCCGCCTTCGCGGGAATGACAATGGTACTTACGCGCGTACAAATGGGAATTGGTAATCGTGAGCAGTATCCATAATATATTGACAAGTAATTTTATGCAGACAGGGCGATTAAGGGTGACGAATGACGCCAGATAGGGCCGGTGAGTTTATCGTCATGGGTGCGAGCCTGGATACGGGAAATCTGGGGGTTAGTGCGCTATTAGCTTCGACAGTTCAATGTCTGCGACGAGCATTTCCGGAAGCGCGAATTCGGCTTTTAGAGGGGGTGCAGAATCCAATACCACAAATTGTGCACATGGCGGACGGTCAAGCTGTTGAGGTCGGGCGGGTCGGGGTTCGCTG
The DNA here is from genome assembly GCA_003644175.1 of Planctomycetota bacterium. Classification (GTDB taxonomy): domain Bacteria; phylum Planctomycetota; class Phycisphaerae; order Sedimentisphaerales; family Anaerohalosphaeraceae; genus B28-G16. The sequence goes on from QNBS01000168.1 coordinate 5,516, forward strand.
CAACAAGACGGTCTGGCGTCAGAACCATCTGCTGCGTCTTTTAGGATCGGCTGCATTCGCCAATCTCCTGCCGGCAGGTTGGCGCAAGAAGTGGTTGTCCCAAAATCCATATTTGAATGCAATCTTTTCGGCCAGGGCGGTGATGGATATAAC
>QNBS01000169.1 GCA_003644175.1 Planctomycetota bacterium
CCCCACTACCGTGTATTCAGCGCTCTTGTCGGCAGCGAACATGTTGCGAGGCCGCTCGACGGAGCCTCCCATGTCGACTGCGGTTATCGCGTCAATCACGGCGAAGGCGTTGAACATGCGGTTATGGCCGATCAGCTTTTCGATATCGTCGGCGGTGATGCGTTTTCTGTCCCCCACGTACATGGCTAATTTTTCGACCTCTCTGGTAATCCTGCCCGGATCGTCGCCTACAAGCTCGACCAGCAACTCGGCCGACCGGCCTGCAAAGGCCTTTCTGTGCTTTGATTCGGCATAATCGGCGGCGAACTTTGGCAGCTTCCAGGGCTTGATCTCGGCGACATCGATCAATTGGCCGGCCGTGGCGAGCTTTTTGGCGAGTTTGGTGTTCTTTCGCCAGGTTCCCACCGTCAGCACGAGAACGCCGCAAGGGCTGGGGTTGTCGAAGTATTTTTCCAGGTATTGGCGGTTGGCGGATATGAAGGGATCGGCGTCCTTTATGAGCACCACCCGCTTTTCGGCGAGAAACGGCATTGTCCGCAACTCATCCAATACTTGGGCGATATCGGCATCCTCCGCCCGGGGCTGATAAAGGGCCATCGCCCGCTGGTCAACGCCCAGCAGACGGTCCAGAAGCGCTTCGCACTCGCCGCCGGCAAGGAACTTGTCCTTGCCGCAGATCACATAAACGCCGGAAACCTGCTGACTCTTCTTTTTGGCTGCCATCAACCACACATCCTTGTTATTTGCGCCCCGGTGCGCCCGTTGGCCGTCAACTGAGGTAGGGCGACCACGCGGGGTCGCCCCTACGAAACATGAACCATGAACTACAAAGGCATTCTAAGGGCTCTCCTTTTTAATATCAAAGCTTATTTCAGTCGTTCGGGAATGACACTGTGTTTATGTTTAGTTTTTTGGTTTTGCGTAGTGGTCCGGGTCTTTTGCGAGGTTTTGTCTTGCCTCTTCTGTCATCATTTCGAAGGCGGCGTGTGTGGATTCCCAGGCGCGTCGGGTGTAGGACGAGGCTTTCATTTTTTCGACTTCGGTTTTTGCGTCCTCGAAATACGAGCCGTAGATGTGGAGGGAGTCGGTGATATCTACATATCTGCCGACGGCGACTGGTTTGTCGATGCGGGCGGCGATTTGGTCTGCAATGATCCGCTGCAGGTCGGTCAGGGCGTAGACGTTCATGAACCATGCCTTGTAGAGGTCGCGGCTTCGCCAGTGGGTATTCATGTTGAGCGCCAGCCCGCCCTCCTGGCCCTCTTCGCCGTCTGCGCCGGCGACGAGCCGACACCATATCCGCTGCAGGCATGGCGGGTCGTCGGTTGGCGGATCGGCGTTGGGCATCCATGTGATCGCCTGGGCGCGGCGGGTATGATGGCAGTTTACAAGGGCCTCGACGATATAGCCGATCTGGTCGACGGGCGCAAACGGTCTGGGCGAATCGGGGTTGCGCAGGTCGTCCGAGGGGCTATATGCAAAGAGACGCTCATGATAGGTATAGGTCCACTTGCCGGCCGCCGGGTCGATCCAGTGGTCGTGGATGCCGGCGACTACTTCCTGGCGATAGGATTCCAGTTCTTCAGGGCCGCCGGGGAAGTTCTTGTGGATTCGCGGCTCGGCGAACGGGTCGGCGACCGTGACCATCACGGTTGCGTCTTTGCTGGGCGGATCCTCGGGTTTGTCGTATTGGGTGCGTATGTCGACGCCGTTGTCCCAGACGGCGATGACGGCCTTTTCCCACGCCTGGGGCAGGCAATCGGCGACAATCGCGATCGAGGGAATGCCCACTGATGTTTTCGTGATGCTCATTTGTTGATCCTCCTTGAACTTGGTTTTAGTCGGTAGTCGATAGTTCGTAGTTGGTAGTTCGTAGTTGGTAGTTGGTAGATACCGGTCCCGAGTGAACCGCCCTCTGAACTACGAACTATGAACTCTAAACTATGAACTCATTTCCTACAGGCCCATCTCCTCGTCGGTGATGTTGTAACGTTTACGTTCATACTCGGGCACGCGGCGAAGCAGCATACGCGCTTCCTGCTCGTATTTGGTATTGGGATAATCGCGGATGATCTGTCTGCATGTGTCGATACCCTTTTTTGATGTCAGCACGGGTTTTCGGCCTGCTGAGATGAACATCTTTGCGTATTCGAGCAGCTTGCCGGCCTGATAACTTTCGGGCGTTATTTCGCCGTCGTCCTCGTCGGTTCGATTGGGCGGCGGGGTAGTGCCGCTCGTCCGGGTGTTGGCCGGGGGGCGCTGTTTGCCGCCGCCCAACAGAGCCTTGAGCGGATTGAATATCGTCCTGGGAGGGGTCCTGCCGCCGGACTGCCTTATCGAGCCGTCCGAGGGAGGCTCTCCGGCGATGCGTATTAACATCATCGGCGCCAGAAACCCCGCCGCAGGGCCGGCATACTTAATCGTTCCGGATGTATCGGCGATGGCAAGCGTTGGCTGTTTGCAATCCATGTTGGCATACCGGGCCATGCCGCCGGTGGATTTTGCGGCCATTACGTGCGCCCACGGCCAGGGGCTTTCAAGCAGTTTGTTCACCACCGTCGGAGCGCTTCTGACGGGGTCGGTATTGACGGCGAGGAATTTGACCTTCGGGTGGGCCAGATACGAGCCGAAGAGTTGACCGTATGCCGTCATTTCACCGGCAAACGAATCGACCCTTTTGGGCGGGCGGCCGGTATCGGACTGCCGATAGCCTGCGTCGTAATCATCCTCGTACTCGTCTCCGCGGCGCCCGTTGTAATCACCTCTGCCGCCGCGATCTCGCTCGTCATAATCACCTCTGTCGCCGCGACCGCCATAGTCGCCGCGGTCGGTCGACCGGCCCGGCGTGGATTGCGGTGTGCCCGTCGTCATATTATTCGGCTCGCCCGAAGCGTCCCTGGAACCCAACTGCCAGAAAAGAAGGCAAAGAGTTGACCGGGCGGGGTCGTAATCAAACGTCGTCGAATTCAAACAGTTCACCTTCATCGGCGGCACCGTCCGTCCGATCAGGTCGAAGTCAATCGCATCGACATTCAGGTGCAGAATGTTGCCCGATGATGCATTTACATTTACCGCCGCATCGCGAGCGTTCTGGGTTCTGGTGTAGGAATCACCTCGCGAATTCCTTCTGCCGCCGCGGGAATTGTTGCCCGATGTCGGCCTCGGTTTGCGGGGTGCGATTTTCTTCGGCTTTCTATCCATCAGCAGAGACATTGCCACGTAGGTGGCTTCGGCGTCCCGGTTGGTGCTGTTGGTCTTGTAGGCCTGCGCCGCGGCCATCACGGCCGTGGGCATATCGTCGGCAAAATAACCGTTCCATGCCCGGAGCATGAGAATCTCGCACTTGAGTGCGGCGCTGTATCGCGAGGCATATTTTCCGGCGGCAGTGGCGGCCCGTTTGGATGCGTCCAGCATCTCCGGCTGCGGCCTGGCCTGTCGGTTGACCATCTCCAGTATCTGCACGAGCATCCGGTCCATCTCGCGCGCCGCGGTCTCAATTGACTGTTGGGCCTGCTGCCGTCGATTCACAGGCTGCCGGTTTTGGGGTCGTTCGCGATCATAGTCGCCATATTGGATTCGTGTGGGCGCCAAGGCGCCGCCGGCGCCGCCGAACTGGGCGCCTGCAGGCCGAATCAGCACCGAGGATATGACAACGCACGCCGCTATTATGCCTACAACCGGTTTATTCAGTAGATATTTCGACATTTCCGACTCCCTCACCTTCAGAGGCTATTGTCTTTGCAATCTGCCAACCCAACATATCATACCACTATTTGACGCGAAAAAAAAGGATTTTATTTTTCAAAACCGCATTTTGAATGCGGGTCCAGGCGGCCATTGAAGACTGCAAAAGCCCACAAATAGTCGCCGAAGTCGATTGACTTTTGTACGGGCCGGCAATAGTATAGCTTTGATACGCTATTTTGTGCAGAAACCTCTATTTGAAGGGAAAAGGATGTTTACGGGGATCATTGAGGCTGTCGGGACGGTCAGATCGATTCGGTCCGCCGGCGGGGGAAAAGTTGTCGGCATTGATCTTGGCCCGCTTGCCCAAGGCGCCGGGACGGGCAACAGTATTGCCGTAAACGGCGTCTGTCTTACGATCAGCCGCTTGAGCGGCTCGGTTGCCGATTTTGACGTGAGCGCAGAGACCTTAGCCAGGTCGACAATCGGCAGGCTTTGGGCGGGGGCGGTCGTCAACCTGGAGCGGGCAATGGCCGCCGACGGCAGGTTCGGCGGGCATATGGTCCTGGGGCACGTCGACGGCACGGCGAGGGTCGAAGCGATTGACAGGCGGGGCGATTTTTGCGAGATGCGGTTCGCCGCCGCCGCCGAACTTCTCGATGAGATGGTGGCCAAAGGCTCGGTGGCGGTTGACGGCATCAGCCTGACAATCGCCTCTCTGGATGAAAAGGGATTTTCAATCGCGTTGATTCCGACCACACTGAGGGAGACTGCGTTGGGCACGGCGAAGGTCGGCGACGTAGTTAATATCGAGACCGACATGCTCATCAAGGCGGTCCGGAAATACCTGGGCAAAATCGCAGGACCCCGGCAAGGCCTGACGATCGAAAAACTCCGCGAATGCGGCTTCTAAGAATGAAAAAGTAGTTGTGAAGAATGGCAATGACAATCCGTTGGGCGATGAGCCGGCTGTCGGGATTACTATGGGTGATCCGGGGGGGATCGGGCCGGAGATCATCGTCAAGGCTTTAGCCGATCCGATGATTCGGCGTCGGGCGAAGTTCATTATATTCGGCATGAACGAGCAGTTGACGTATGCCGCCGATATGGCGGAGGTCGAACCGTTCTGGATGCGGCATCAGCACGAAAAGATCAGCCGGGACTATCCTCGAAATGTCGTCGTGGCCGACTACGACGATTACTCCGTACCGGCATGGGTCCACACACCCGGCAAGATCGGCGGCGAAGCGTCGCTGCGGTTTTGTCTCGACGCCATCGCCGCGGCGCGCAGCGGCATCATTGACGCCCTCGTAACGGCGCCGATAAGCAAGGTGAGTTGGGAAAAGGCCGACAGTTCCTGGCCCGGCCATACCGAGATGTTGGCCGATCAGTGCAAATCGCCGCGAAAGGTGATGATGTTCGTCGCCGGGCCGCTGAAGATTGCGCTTGCGACCATTCACGAAGCGCTGTTTGACGTGCGGAACATGTTCACTATCGGATGCGTCTTTGAGCCGATCGACTTGCTTGACGCGGCGCTCAAGGAATACTTCGGGCTGCCACGGCCGCGAATCGGCGTCGCCGGTCTGAATCCGCATGCCGGCGAGGACGGCCAGTTCGGCGACGAGGAAAAGAGGATCATCGAGCCGGCGATAATGTTGGCCCAGGAAAACGGCGTTGATTGTCGCGGCCCTTTCCCGGCGGATACGCTTTTTCTGCGGGCGGTCGCCGGCGAGTTCGACGGCGTGGTGGCGATGTACCACGACCAGGGACTGATACCGGTCAAGCTGCTGTCATTCAACGAAGCGGTAAACGTAACCATTGGCATTCCGATCATCCGAACCTCGCCCAGCCACGGAACCGCCTTCGACATAGCCGGCAAGGGCATCGCCGACCCGGCAAGCCTAAAGGCCGCCATCAAGCTCGCCATACAGA
>QNBS01000170.1 GCA_003644175.1 Planctomycetota bacterium
GGCCAGATGAACCGTGTCGAATCGGGGCTGATCGCCTTCAAGAATGCCGGCGACGCCAGCAAAGGCGCCTGCCTGGGCTCCGACGCTTTCTTCCCGTTCCCCGACAACGTCGTAAACGCCGCCAAGGCAGGCGTCGCATGCATCGTCCAGCCGGGCGGCTCCAAGAAGGACAATGAGACCATCGCCGCCGCCGACAAGGCTGGCATCGCAATGGTATTTACAGGAAAACGCCACTTCAAGCATTGATCACCGGTAGCCTGCCGGCGAAAAACGTCGGTACGTTCACCAAAAAGACTAAAAAGCCCGGTTTCCCGCCGGGCTTTCTCTTTTGGTGCTCACTCCTTGAAGCCGGATAAGAATGGTTATTTTTTTTGCAGTTTTTTGGTCGCATTTTTTGTCAGGTTGTGTCCTTATATATAGAAGCGCTTCTGTTGTTTGGATAATCCGTTTTGAGAGGTTGTGTCCTTAACAAGGGAGCTAAGATGCAGGTTTTGAGCCTGGAAACGTGTTTTTTGAAGGATATTTCTGTGGTTCGGTCCGATGGCGAGGTTGTAAATGCCGTTTTGGGCGGTGATCGGAAGGCTTTTGCGATTCTGGTCAAGCGCTATGAGCGGTCTGTTCGGGCGATCGGGATGTGTGTGCTGCGAGATCGTCATTTGGCGCAGGACGCCGCCCAGGATGCTTTTGTGAAGGCCTACCGGAAATTGGGCAGTTTGCGAAAGGCTCACTCGTTCGGGTCGTGGCTTATGAAGATTTCGCGTCGGTGTGCGCTGGACATTGTTCGGCAGCGCCGCGAGAGTGCTCTGCCTGAAGGAGATTTTGTTGCCGCAGGGCCGGTGGGCCTGCTTGATGACGAAAAAGAAAGGCTGCTTGCGGCGGTGATGCGACTTAGAGAATCGGAAAAGCAGGTTGTGATGCTTCGGTACTTTGACGGTTACAGTGTCAAAGAAGTCGCCGGTATCGCCGGGCGAAGTGTGGGTACGGTTACGAAGCAGTTGTCCAGGGCGCACAGGCGTTTGCGTGTGCTGCTTAGGGAGGCTTGAGCTATGAAAGATGATCTTGAAAAGAGACTCGATGAACTGGGCCGAGCGATAGGACCCGATGATTCGATCGTGCCGGGCGTTATGAAGCGCATTGATGAAGAGTTCGCCGGCCGGCCTGTCGGAACGGAAACGTTGACGAATAAACTCTCAATCAGGAGACTAATCATGAGTAGATTTACGAGATATGCCGCAGCGGCGGTGATAATTATTGCGGCGCTTATTGGGATAAGTCAGTTCGGCGGCTCGATTGACGGAGCAAATGTTGCGTGGGGGCAGGTGGTTGAGCAGCTTAACAACTATACAAAGTACAAATGCCGACAGAGAGTTGTTCGCCAGAAAGGTCCTGAGTTGCCGGCAATGCAGGTATATCATCTGAACCTTTCGCAGCGGCGGCAGGAAGTTGAAGACGGCTCGATACATGTCATTGATATGCGGGGCGAGGTCGCGATAGCTGTAGAGCTTTATCCCGATAAGAAGAAGGCAACGGTGACAAAGCTTATAGGGTTCGGTCCCCGAAAAGACCCGGATATAATTGAGATGGTAAAGCGATTCGAGCAGGAATCCACCGAAAAGCTCGGCACCAAAAAGAAAGACGGAAAGACCCTTCAGGGTTTCAGACATCGGCCAAACGAATACAATGATTTCACGGTATGGGTCGATCCTGACACAAAGCTCCCCGTTGAGATAGAACTTGTGCATACCGGGCAAGGGCAAACTATTTTCCTGGATCAGTTTGAGTTTGATTTTGAGCTTGATCCGTCTGCTTTCAGTACGGATGTTCCCGACGGATACGAGGTAAAGACCATAATTCAGGATTACAGGTCTGTGGAGGCAAAGGAAATCACCGCCGAAGATATCCGAAGCGAACTCAATCATACTGCATACACTGTGGACAAACTGGCGTGGGCGAAGAAGATCAGCATGGTGCAGACGGGCAATCCTCTTATGAGGAATAAGGGCAAAGTGTATTTGACCGGAATCCTGAGCGACGACGGCAACGTCATAGTAATCGATCAGTCGAATATGCACAGTGACTACAAAGAGGCGTTTATGGGATGGATAGTCAAGGAAGAGCTTGTTGTCGAGGCGGACTCCGGAGCGAAGCTGTATACCCATCCGAATGGTTCTGAGTATGCCCGCCTTTTACTGAAGAGTTTCGGCAAGGCAAATCCTGAATTCTTCGATATCAAAAACCTTAGTGAAGAAAGATTCACCCGGATGATAGTCATGTCGGATGGAACGATTATGGGCTTGTCGGCAAACAAAGCAATGAGCAACAAGGAATTACAGGAGCTTGTCGAGTCATTAATAGAAGTCAAAGCGAACTGATTACCAAAGATACAAATTTAACAGCGGCAATACAAAGCCGAACCCCCGCAAACAAGTTTGCGGGGGTTCTTACTTGGCTATTTCTTTTTGGGTTTTAGTCCTGCGGCCCTTCTGAGTTTTTTCGCCATGTCGGTTTTTTCCCAGGTGAAGTTCGGGTTGTTTGACCCGAAGTGGCCGTTGCGGGCGGTCTCCTCGAAGATGGGTCTTCGCATTTTCAGGCGCCGGATCATCCCCTTGGGAGTCAGCGGGAAGTATTTCACCACGAGTTCTTCGATGAGGCGTTCGTCGACTTTTGCCGTGCCCTCGGTGTCGACGAGGACCGACAGGGGGTCTGCGACACCGATTGCGTAGGCTAATTGCACTTCGCATGCGTCGGCAAGTCCGGCGGCAACGATGTTCTTTGCGACATAGCGAGCCATGTAGCTTGCCGTTCTGTCGACCTTGGAGGGATCTTTTCCGCTGAACGCCCCTCCGCCGTGGCTGCCGCGTCCGCCGTAGGTGTCCACGATGATCTTTCTGCCGGTCAGGCCGCAGTCGCCCTTGGGGCCGCCAACGACGAATCTGCCTGTGGGATTAACATGGATGATGAGATTTTTGTCCACGAGTTTCTTCGGGAGTACGGGCATGATCACGTTGGCGATTATTTCTTTCTTTATCGTGGCGTACTTAACGTCGGAGGCGTGCTGGGTGGATACGAGAACCGTGTGTATTCTCCTGGGTTTGCCGTTGTCGCCGTATTCCACGGTTACCTGGCTTTTGCCGTCGGGCCGCAGCCACTTCATTTTGCCCGTCTCTCTCATTTTCGCCAGACGACCTGTGAGCTTATGAGCTAATGAAATCGGCATCGGCATAAGGCTCGGTGTTTCACGGCATGCAAAGCCGAACATGAGTCCCTGGTCGCCTGCGCCTTGTTCTTTGTGGAGGCCTGCGCCTTCGGTTACCCCCTGCGAGATATCGGGGCTCTGCTTGTCAAGGGTGACGACAACAGCGCAGTTTTCGTAATCGAAGCCGGCTTGAGGATCGGTATATCCGATTCTCTTGATTGTATTGCGGGCAACGGATGCAATATCAACGTATCCTTTGGTCGTCACTTCTCCTGCAATGACCACAAGTCCGGTTGTCACCAGCGTCTCGCAAGCGACCCTGCTGTTGGGGTCCTGTTCGATCATCGCGTCGAGGATCGCATCCGATATCTGGTCGGCCACCTTGTCGGGATGCCCCATGGTGACCGATTCGCTGGTGAAAAGATGGCTTCGACCGCCGTTGCGGCGGTTGGGCGTACTTATTTGTTTCGTCATAAAAGTCTCCTTTGGCCTCATAGCAGCTTACGGCATCATAATATAGCGATTTTGCCGGTTGTGTCAAACGATAAGACATGCGTCCGTGAAAAAGAACACAGACGATGATTGCTACTTGTTCGGCTGTTCGTTCAGACGCCAGTCATATTTGATGAATCGAACCTCGTAGCCTTTTGATTCTACGTATTTCAGGTTGTCGGCGGAGATATATTTGCTGATGCAGTTAAGGTATGCCTGAATATGTGCGGGCCTGTCACGGAACTTCTTGATATCGCCGTATTCTTCGATAAAATCACGTTTGTACCAGTTAAAAATGTCTCCTAAGCGGACGATTTCTTCCTGATGATCGATCCTTAGACCCTGCGGGGTCGCCAGAAACTTCGCGACCTGATCATCGAGTTGCTCATCGAGTTTGTCCGGGTAATACGGCTCGCTGCGCAGCAAAGCGCCGCCTAACGTCGCGTATGTGAAAGTGAAACATATCCTGGGGTCCTTGAACTGAGCCATCAGTATTTCTCTTTCAATTTCACGCAATGTGTACTCGATACCCATCACATCGAAATATTTTTTGGTCCAGGCCCCGGGGATGTGAATGATGCTGTTTGGCGGGTAAGTAACCTTCCACCACAGCGGTTTTATGGGATAGTTCTCAACGACAAGATTCAATGTGAGGATATTGTAGGCATTGATCCAGAAAGCGATTTTTTCGTTGCGGGACCATCGAAGATACTCTGTGTTGTCAATATTAGCAAATGCCCGGGCGGCGGCGATAAGCCTGGACCTCTTGCGTCTGAGGTTCTTGTAATCGACCTTGCCGTGTTCGTCCACGAAGGTGGTAAGAATGTATTCGCATTTCTTGTAGAGGTCCGGAGCGCCGATTTCAAAGTCGGGCTTCTGTCCGTTTTCCGCCTTGCCGGGTTCGTCCGAGCCGGATTCTTTTGCCGACTCTTTTTCAGGACCGGCCGCGGCCTCGGTGCTGGGCGGGTCCTGGGCTTTGGTTGCGGGTGGTTCTTCGACGGGTTCCTTCGGCGACTCCTTGTCTGAATCGACTGCGGTTTCGATCCTGGGCGATTCCTGGTCGCTGGTCGCCGGCGGTTCTTCGGATGCGGTTGCCGGTTGTATCTCGATACGGGCGCTTTGCTCCGGCCCGGTCGCAGATTCGCCTGTTTCCTTTGGCTCGGCGTCGGCAGTCTCCGACGGGGCGTCTGTCGCCGGCGATAAGGTGCTCGGTTCCGTTTGGGCGGGGGCCTCTTGTGAAGGCTCGACCTTTGCCGGCACTTCGGTGACCGCTGAAGGCGCCGCAGATATGGCGGATCCATCGGGCCGACAGCCGCCCGTCCACGCTGCCGAGACAAGAATAATAACGATCAATAAACGCTTAACCATGCTAATTCGCTCTTGCACCATACCAAATGTTAATATGGTACCATTTGAGCCCTTCTTTTGAAAGCTTAATTATGACATGAAAACACAGTATCTATTACGACGAGCCGGCAGTTTCCATCGCGACCGCTCGAAAGTTATCTACTCTATCCATAATCAACAAGTTCAGTGTCAGGAAACATTTATTTCAAAATCCGGCGAAAAGACCATGAGTTTTCAATTACTTCGGCAAAGTCAGTGCCCGGCATAACCAGGTCGTGCCAGCCGAACCGCACACCGCCGCCAGGAAAGCCTAAGTGCTGTTATTATAAGACGTTGGATGTCATCGGTTTGGCTTCGTTTTCTTTTTTGTGGTGGCTTGAACTAATATGTGATGCCCCCGGATTTCATCGGGGTAGTAACATGTCTCTTTTTATTCGTTCAGTACTTTTTCACTTAAATCAAAACGCCTTAACAGAGCTTTTAGGTACGTGCCTGTAACTTCTTTTTTGTGCTGACCCGAAGGTAGCGGGAAGGCTTGAATTTCGCCCGCGGCGTTTGGCCC
>QNBS01000171.1 GCA_003644175.1 Planctomycetota bacterium
GCCACATTCGGCGATAGGCCTTTTCGATATTTTTGGCAAAAAGATCCCTGTTGCAAAGGGGGCTGACAGCCATTCTGGCTCGCACTTGTGCGCGAATTTTGGCAAGTGCAGCCGGGTTCGCCGCAAGAGCCGTAGCTTTTGAAACATATTCATCAGGCGTTGAGGCTGCAAAAAACTCCAGTCCCACACGAGTCAGTATACTCAATCCGACTCTGGACATATGAGCTTCACCGACAAGCGAAATTACCGGCACACCCATTAACAGAGACTGGCACGTTGTTGTTGTGCCGTTATATGGATACGTATCCAGCGATATATCAACCTGGTTATATAAATTGAGGTGCTCCGGCAGACTGACCCATCCACAAATAGTTATCCTTTCGCCGGAGATGCCTTCTTTTTCAAATTGCCGCAGACACACCTCTCGAAACTCATCATCCCGGCCGGCTTTGAACTTGAGCAGAAGCTTTGAATCCGGAGTCGCCTTTAATATCCTGGACCATAACTTTATAATAACAGAATTTATTTTAATACTTTCATTGAACGCCCCAAAAGTGATATAACCTTTTTCGATGGCGGACAAAGGCGCCACCGAAGGCATTATCTCACCCGGCCCGTAACAGAGAAAACCATCCGGCAAATTGTATAGCTGTTCGGTATAGAACTTTTCGGAGCCGGGAGGGTCGGCAATCGAATCGGTGATTCGATAATCTACCTGGCTCATACCGGTTGTGTCCGGGTAACCGAGCCATGTTGCCTGTATCGGAGCAGGCTTATAAGCCAAAACAAAAAGACGGGTGAAGCCTGTGTGGCCGGCCAGGTCTACGAGTATGTCAATTTCGTCACTTTCAACCAGGTCGGCTGCTTCTTCGTCGGTTAACGTTTTAATATCGTGGTAGGTATCGAATTTTTCCCTGAGTCGAGCTGTCGTTTTATCAGGAGTTGCTATGCTGCCGTATCCATACACTTCCACAGCCTCTCGATTGTGCCCATCGAGAAGCGGCTCAATGAAATATGCTACGGAGTGGCGACGAAAATCCGGTGAAATGTACCCTATTCGCAGCCTGCGATGTGGGTCGAGGGTGTTATTATGTTGTGTCTTTGCTAAAGACAAAGGGACATTACTCTGCCCCCATCTTCTTGACTTCTCGAAAATATCCTTTCTGTCGACGTCCGGCAAATAATGCATACTGAGGAGAAGATTGGAATGCGCATAATTATTTTCGGGCATTCCTTCAACTGTCTTTTGCAACAGCGCCATTGCTTTCTCGGTTTGGCCTAACTGCAGCAGATAAACCCCAAGATTGCCCGCTATCTTTGGTTCGTCAGGCGCTATTTCAAGTGCGGTTTCCAGATATTGCACGGCCTCGTTGACTCTGCCCATGTTTCGAGAAAGCGACGCCAGTTCATTGTAGAGTGCGATATTGTTCGGCAGGGTCTCAAGTATCTTTTTGTACAGGACTTCGGCCCTTTGCGGATTTTTGATCCGGCATAACAGCCCTGCCGCTACATATCTTATAAACACCTTCTCGGCCCGGGAGGCTGTTGCAATATGCGCTTCAAGCAACTCCGCATCTAAAAGTTTAGCAGCTTCTTCATGTTCCCCCTCACTAACACACCGTTCCGCTTCTTTGAGCCAGTCGGGTTGCTCCCAGTTTTCCAGGCCTAATATATCCTTGTTTCGGTTGGCCGGAGACAATTCGTCGTAACTGACGTCAATGTTAATGACGGCATGATCAGAATACCTTCGAGGTTTATAATCGGCATCTTCGGGAGGGCTGACTTCTGTTATTTCAATTCCTTTAGAACAGCAATAGTCTCGCCACATTTTGCGATAAGCGTTTTCGATATCAGAAGTAATCAGCTTATAATCGCATAACGGGCTTGCCGCAAGTCTTTGACGCATCGTAGCACGTATCTGAATAAGAGAATCCGGTTCTACGGCAAGAGCGACAGCTTTTTTGACATATTCTTCCGGGCTCTGAGCGGCGAAAGAGGGCAACTCGATACGCGTTAAAATATCAAGGCCGACTCGCGAGGCATGGCGGGATCCAACAAGGGTTATAACCGGCACGCCCATTAAAACAGCCTCGCATGTGGTTGTCGTGCCGTTGTAGGGATATGTGTCAAGGGCAATGTCAATCTTATTGTACAGTTCAAGGTGCTCTGAGTTCGTTAACCATCCGAAAAATGTTATCCTCTCCCGGGGATTTTCAAGGCCTTGTTCTGCGAACAGGTTGCGGTAATACTCTCTAACCTGTAAATCTTCGCCTTCATGAAACTTTAATATCAATTTCGAGTCCGGCACGGCATTGAGAATGTCCGCCCAGACCTTTACCATAGGAGGATTCAATTTGCTGACATTGTTAAAACAGCCGAAAGTAACGTATTTGTTATGCGTCATCGGCAACGGCATTATCGGCAACTGTGCTCTGCCGGGATCGTAACAGAGAAAGCCGTTAGGCAGGAAAACAAGTTTTTCAGTGTAATATTGCTGCTGGTCGGCAGTATCGGCGACAGCATCGGTCAGCTTGTAATCCACCTGGTCCATACCCGTAGTGTTTGGATAGCCAAGATAAGTAGCCTGGATCGGAGCCGGCTTATAGGCAAGAACAGGAAGTCTGTTCCTGCCGGTATGGCCGGCCAGATCGACAAGTATATCTATCGAATCGGACCTGATAAGTTCGGCGGCGTCCTTATCGCCAACACCCTTTATATCACGATAAATATCAAATTTGCCGGCAAGCCTTTCTGTAACCGTATCAGGGCTTTCGACATCGCCGTAACCGTAAAGTTCAAATTTATTTCTGTCATGTCCATTTAAGAGGGACTCAAAATAATACATTACAGAATGTTTTTTGAAGTCAGGGGAGATGTAGCCTATACGTAATTTTCTGTGCGGATCGAGCGAGTTATCGTGATTGGTGAAAGCAAGGTTTGCGGGCGCCTGAGTTTGAGCCCATTTTTTTGATTCCTCAAAAATCTCAGAGGATTGAACATCACTTAGATAATTAAGACTATATAAAAGGTTTGGATAACCCTCTCGGTATTGGGGGTTGACACTTATTGCTTTTCTCAGTAAAGCCAGAGCTTCCCGGGACCGTCCGGTCTTCATAAAGCATCTGGCAAGATTAGTCCATATATATATACCATCAGGTTCCAATTGCTCGGCTTTTTGGAAATGTTCAATCGCCTGTGTGCATTGGCCGCAGTTAGCATACAGCAGCCCCATTTTATTGTAGACTCCGGCGCAATCTACAATTTTAAGTGTCTCGGAGTAGTAATGCAAAGCCCTTTCAGCCTGATTTGTACTGTCCAGCAGCATAGCAACTTCACAGCGGACAAAAAACCTGTTTTCTGTATCGTCGTCGCCAATCTTTGCCAGCTTTTTTTGAATTTCTTCATCAACGAGTAGTTTTCGAGCCTGCTCAATATCTCCCCGTTCAATGAGGTCCTGAATTTTTTCAAGCCAGCGGGGCATATTCGCTTTCCATTCGTCATAGCTGTGGATATCGTCTTGCTTAAAAGTCTTAACGGGGGGTATGCGAACAGGGGGGATGCGTTTAACGATTTTTCTGCGTTTTGACTTTTTCCTCTTTTTCACCATATGGCCTCTAAATGAGCATAAAATCATCCAACATTATCGAGGGGTCGCGACGTTAAAAGAGAGAGCAAAAAGTGTGCCAAATGCCTGAAATGCCCCCTTTTTGGCTGACAATGCTGTTTTCCGCCTTACCAACAAGGCCGAAGTGTCAGGATTCTATGCAGTCTGGGTGTTTTCGTCAGGTAATTGCTTTCCAGCCCTGATTCAACTCTTCAAGCAGTTTGATCACTTCTTCAACCTTGCCGATGTCCTGTTTTATATTTGCTTCTGTAAGGTGTCGGCCCATAAATAGATATAACTTTCGCAGATTTGTCGCTACCTCACCGCCGGCCTCCATATCCAGGACGGTATTTAACTCGAAGATTATATCGATTGCCTTGCTGATATGCTTGCCTTTTGCTTCGGGGTTTTTGGCCTCAATTTCTTTGATTGCCATTTTCAGGAATTTGATGGCGCCCTCGTAGAGCATAACAACGAGCTTGCCTTTGTTCTGGGTGATAACTGCGGTTTCCTGGTATGTTTCGACGCCCTTCATAATATTACTCCGTTAATATAGTTTGATGTATTATTGCTTTTTTAACTTATGGGGAGATTGGCCGGTGTCGGCCAATCTCCCCGAGGGGTCGTTCAAATATCAAGCGTTGTTTATCTGAGAAGTGTAAGAGCCATCTGAGGCATCGAGTTAGCCTGAGCCAACATGCTGATGCCGGCTTGCGACAGCACCTGTGTTCTGGTCAAGGCTGCCATCTCTGTGGCGACATCGACATCGGAAATCCGAGATTCCGCAGACATCAGATTCTCGGCCTGAATGTCGAGAATCGCAATCGTACTTTCAAGACGGTTCATCTTGTAACCGAATGAGGCACGAGCCGTATCCTTGGTGTTGATAGCCGTGGTAATTGAATCCAGTGCGGTAGTCGCAGCCGTTGTGGTCAAAATGTTCAGACCTGCGGTGGCGCCGCCGGTGGTGTCTGCAACCCAATCGGTCGCAGATGCATCCCATTTCTGGAACTGGGTTCCCGCCATCAGGGTTCCGCCGTCAGACACTGCGGCGTCGAACACACCGGTAAGCTCGGCAGCATCCATCTCGTTGGTGGATGTGATGGTCATGGAGTCCATTTCCCCATACTTGGCCTTGATTTGCAACTTGTAATCGCCGTCAGAGGTCTCTACTATCGAGGCAGCCGAATAAGCGTATGTCTCACCTGTGGGATCGTACATGGTGCTCGGGTTGTTGGACTCCGCGTTGATGGCGTCTCTAAGCTGCTCAAGGGTGTACGTGGTCGCCGTACCGGCAGTGCCAAGATCAACCTGAATTTGTTGCTGGTTGGTGCCGTCGTCGTCGGCGAAGTTAATATTAATCTGGAAGGCGTTTGCAGAGGAACCAATGCTCAAAAAGGTTGCCTCGTCAATGTTATCGAGGGCATTGTCATCATTGGTCATTGCTCCCCATGCGCCGTTACCGGTCTCAATGCCAAGGCCTGATTGAGTCATGTCGACCTTGTCGACATCAATCGTGCTGGAAGTGCCAACGTGAATCTGAACAGAACCGGTATTGGAGTTGAGCATCGATATGCCGTTAAAGGCGGTTGCTCCGGCGATTCGTTCGATTTCAGACGCCATTTCTGCGAACTCAGCGTCCATAATGATACGCTGTGCCGAAGAATATGATCCCGTCGCGGCCTGCTCAGCCAACTCTTTCATTCGGATGAGGTTGTCATCCATAACCGCCATGGCGCCTTCCATCGTCTGCAGCATGCTAATGCCATCCGAAGCATTACGTGAACCTTGCTGCAGTACAGCGATATCTGCACGAACCAACTCTCGTACAGCCAAACCTGCCGCATCATCCTTCGCACTGTTTATGCGAAGGCCTGATGCAAGCCTTTCGACACTCATGGCCAGGCTGTCATACGCCTTGCCCAGGTGTCTGGCGGCATTACCCGCCATAATGTTGTTCTTGATTGCTAACATAATCCA
>QNBS01000172.1 GCA_003644175.1 Planctomycetota bacterium
ATTTTTCAAAAAAAATAAAAAAAAGGTTTGACGAAAGCCGCGATGTGTTTTACATTTTGTAAAACGTAAAACACGTTTGCCGCCCTGCTGCTGAGTTGATCGGGCAGGAAGATCGAAAGGCAAGGGCAGCGAAGCGGCAAACCAACTCGGCGGCGGTTGGATTTTGATGTCGAGTTTGTTGCGGCCGAATAAATGTGGAACTTAAAGGCTCTTTGTCATTAGCATGTTGAAGCTGTTTTTAAAATGCGACGTTGAAGTCGATTGTGTGTAAACGCATTTATGTTTGAAAGTTACATGAGCAGAAAGACTCGCGACAAGACAGTTAAGTTTGAAGTTCCGGCGAAGATGTATCGGATCGGCGACGTCGTTCGGCACACACCTTTCACAAGACAGACCATTCACAATTATACGACGATGGGATTGATTCAGGAATCGGACTGGACCGAAGGCGGACACCGTCTTTACGACGAGACAGTCTTCGAGAGACTGGCGAGGATCGCCGAGTTGCGAAAGACCACAACTCTGGCGGAGATTCGAAAGATACTGAGGAAGAGCGAGAGGCTCTCGAAGGAACGGGACTAAGAGGCAGGAAATCCAAGAGACAGGAAGTCTAAGAGATGAACATTTCATTAACCGCCGCCGACAACATCACGGAGGTATTGTCGAAGATTCTTGAATTCACCGAGCGTCGGCGGGCCTTGATCACGCAAAACATCATGAATGTGAACACGCCGGGTTACGAACCGAAGGACATGGACGTAACGGAATTTGCAGACTTAATGGCGCAGGCGATTTCAGAACATATTTACAGCCAAAGACTGCTTCTTTGCGACGGCAAGCATGTTCATTTTGGTCGGGAGGGAAGCTTTGAGACGACTTCGCTTATAGATGAGCGGGCCGCCGAGCTGCTGGCGACGGACAGTAGAGAATATTTGCGTTACCAGACCGCGAAACTCTCGGAAAATCTTCTCAACAGCCATGTGGCCGCCGGCTTGCTGGATCGCCGGGAGATGCGGGATGCGCCTCCGCGGTATTTTTGAGACATTTGGCGGACAATCGGCGCCCGGAGCAGGCGGTCGGGCCCGTGGCGAAAGAATGTAAGGTAGTTTTTTTAAAGGGCTTTATTTAATTGGCCGATAGGGATACGCCGGCCAATCTGGGTGCAAAGAGGGCGGACAGCCGAGCGGGGGTTCGATCTTCTTTGTTTATGGGACCTAAACAACAGATGAGTCAGGTTTTCGATGCTATAAGGAGGTACACGAAATGAAGACGGCCCAAACCGCTGATATCGCAGAAGTGTGGAACGGGTTCTTTGAGTTGCGGGACGAATTTCATCGCAACCTCCTGATGGAAAATTACCTTCCTCTTGTCAAATACACCGCCGATCGCATTTACGCCAAGCTTCCCGACAAGGTCGAACTGGATGACCTGATCAGCGCGGGGATATTCGGACTGATGGATGCGCTCGAAGCGTTTGACCCTGATCGCGGGGTGAAGTTTGAGACTTACTGCACCCCGCGAATACGTGGTTCGATTCTCGACGAGCTTCGCAGTATGGACTGGGTGCCGCGATTGGTGCGGGCCCGGGCTCACCAGCTCGAACGGGCGCTGCGGACGCTCGAAGCGCATCTCGGGCGCATGCCTACGGAAACGGAAATCGCCGCGGAGATGAACCTCGATATGAACGACTTTCACCGGCTGCAGAAGGATGCCGTGGCGACGGGTATTGTTTCGCTGAGCAACAAGTTCAACGACTCCGACGGTGAAAAGGATATCCGCGAGATCGATATCATCGAGGACCAGAAGAGTCAAAACCCTCTGCTGGAAGTTCAAAAGCGCGACCTCAAGGGCCTGCTCACGAAAGGTCTGACGCGGGCGGAGCGGTTGATCATCATACTGTACTACTATGAGGAGATGACGATGAAGGAGATCGGCGCAACGCTCGATCTGTCGGAATCTCGTGTCTCGCAGATGCACTCGTCGATTATCGCACGACTGAAGGCCCAGATGAACAGTCGGCGAAGGGAATTTGCGCTCTCTTGACAACATGGGGCGCAAGTCTCGGGGGGAAAAGTTCGGCATACCTGTTTTTTTTCCGTGACTTGATTTTTGCGCCGGCGGCGGTATAATGGTCCGGGCAGGTGTAAGACACCTGCGGACTGCTGAAAGGGTTTAACATGAATTTTGTCAAGATGCATGGGCTGGGCAACGACTATGTCTACGTCAACTGCTTCGCAGAGCAGGTCGACGAACCGGCCCAATTAGCGATTGCCGTCAGCGACCGGCATACGGGGATCGGATCGGATGGACTGATTCTGATCGGTCCTTCGGATGCCGCCGATGTGCGCATGCGGATGTTCAACGCCGATGGGTCAGAGGCCCAGATGTGCGGCAACGGTATCCGCTGTGTGGCCAAGTTGGTCCATGACGACAGTATCGCCGAGCCGGGCGCCGAGTTTTCCGTGCCGGGACAGGGCACGTTTGCAGAGTCCCTTCGCGTCGAGACGCTCAGAGGCGTGCTCACCCTGGGCCTGGAATTAGGCGACGACGGCAAGGTTTCTCGCGTATGCGTGAATATGGGCCAGCCGATCCTGAAAGGCCGCGATGTTCCCGTTGCAATCGACGGCGATATGATTGTCAATGAGCCAATCGCCATCGACGGGCAACCATTTACGATGGCATGCGTTTCAATGGGCAATCCGCACGCGATATTCTTCAGCAACGACCTTGCCGCGGTCCAGTTAGAGCAAATTGGCCCGGTAATCGAGAACCACGCACTGTTCCCCGAGCGAACCAATGTCCACTTCGTAAAGATTGACGCCCCCGCCGAGTTCACAATGCGAACCTGGGAGCGAGGCAGCGGCATAACAATGGCCTGCGGCACCGGCGCCTGCGCGTGCGCCGTGGCGGGCGTACTCACCGGCCAGTGCGAGCGTCTCGTCCTGGCCCATCTGGCGGGCGGAGACCTCCAATTAAACTGGTGCGAAGACGACAATTGCGTATACATGACCGGCCCGGCCACCGAAGTCTTCAGAGGCCGATGGCCGGGATAGACCGGGCCTGTTGTGCGTTTAATGAAGCGGAGCGTCTTTGAGCAGCGATTTCGATCGCCGGAGCCGTATCGTACGGGGAAAATTATGCTTTTTAACCGTTTGCCCTGTTAGAGACTCATTGTATTTACGTGAAGTTGAACATCCGCAAAGGTAGGGAATCAAAATGAAAATTATTGATGTTTTACGAAAAGAATGTGTAGTCGCCGGTGCTCAGTTTAGCGACAAAGCTGAAGCTCTGCGTAAAATCGCGCAGACAGCCAAAAAATATCCACTCCTAAAAGATTTGTCTGCTGAGGAGATTCTTGCCGGGCTGCAGGAACGTGAATCGCTCGGCTCGACCGGCTTCGGAAAGGGTATAGCAATTCCTCATTGCCGCCTGAAGGGGGTTACTGATTTTGTGATGGGTATTATCACCGTGCCGTCCGGTATTGACTTTGAGGCGCTGGATGGCGAGAAAGTTAATCTGATCATTTTTATCATAGCCCCTGAAGAAAAATCCAACGAGCACCTCAAATTGCTTTCGGCCATTTCGCAGACGCTTTTAATTCCCGGTGCAGTAAAAGAAATATTAGCTGAAAGAACAACTGAAACTGTGTGTGAAAGCTTCCTTCGTCATACACGCGCCGAGATCGACACAAGAAAGCAAACAACAAAGTGCCAGTTCAATGTGTTCGTGCAGGATGAGACTGTTTTCCGAGACATCCTTGAGAAATTGGCCGGCATAGAAACAAGTTCACTTGTTGTCGCAAATACTGAAAACGCGGTGGCGTATCTGACAAAAATGCCTCTTTTTGCCGACTTCTGGCGTGATAAGCCCGGCAGCTTCAGCAAAGTGATTATGGCTATCGTTGATAAAGGGCTTAGCAATGAAACTATTCGACGGATAGAAAGTGTTACGGGAGACCTGAACAAATGTACGGGGGTGGCGGTTACAATCCATGATATTTGTTATGCAGCAGGTTCACTTTAATGCAAAGCCATGGTTAGCAGAGGTATAATTTCAGATTGAAAGCGTTCACAGATGAGTTTGGATATTTCATTTTTAGATTTTTCCGCGTTGACCCTTTTGGGTGTTGTCATAATTGTTGGTTTCTATATGGGCCATACGGCTCGGCTGGTTAAATTGCCGTCTCTTATCGGTTATATGGTTCTGGGCGTTGTCTTCGGGCCGTCAGTGCTGCATCTTTTGGGTGAACCTGCAATGGAGCACCTCTCTTTCATTACAGAAGTTGCTCTTGGATTTGTCGCCTTTAGTATTGGTGCGGAGCTTAGCTTGTCAACCCTGAAGCGTCTTGGCCCGGGGATTATTTCTATTATTCTCGCGGAGTCGTTTGCCGCTTTTTTTGTAGTTGCCGCTGCGGTATATTTTTTGACTCATGATTTGCCTATGGCGCTTATTTTCGGTGCGATGGCGCCCGCCAGCGCGCCTGCAGGAACAGTTGCTGTAATTCAGGAATGCAAGGCAAAAGGGAATCTGACAAAAGCTCTCTATGCAGTGGTCGGGTTTGACGATGGTTTAGCTATTATCATTTTTGGATTTGCCGCCGCCTTTGCCAAAAACCTTCTGATAGGTGAGGCAACGGGTCAAAACGGCAGTATCCTGCCTGCTATGTTATCGCCTTTGACGGAAATAGGTCTGAGCATTCTTGTCGGGGGGATCGTCGGATTCGCGTTCTGCCGGATGGTTCGCAGGTTGGAGCATTCCAAAGATATTCTGATTATTATTTTTGGGGCCGTCCTCCTGGCCACAGGTTTATCGCTGCGTTGGCATCTGTCTTTAATTATGACCAATATGGTAGTCGGTTTTGTATTGGTTAACAGCAGGCGCCAGGCGCTGGTTCATCGTGTTATGGCGCCCCTGCAGGAGATTATGCCGCTGCTTTTCATACTGTTTTTCTGCCTTGCCGGCGCCCACCTGGAGCTGTCAACCTTGCCGACTTTGGGCGCCCTTGGTGCGGTTTACATAATCGCCCGAACAGCAGGTCTTATCGGCGGCGCCCGTGTCGGGGCCATGATTGGCCATGTTGACGCTAAAATCAAAAAATACATAGGCCTTGGCATTCTCTCGCAAGCGGGCGTGGCAATCGGCCTTTCGCTTATTGTCAAGCATGAATTTGCTCAGTTAGACGCCAAATACAACCTTCCGCACGCTGCGACAATCGGAGCGGTCGTACTTACGACAATTACGGCAAGCTGTATTTTCTTTGAGGTCATTGGCCCGATCCTGACAAAGATTGCCTTATCAAGAGCCGGCGAAATTCCACATGACAAACCAAATCAACAGGCGCCCGCCGAGAAGCTGTAATCATCGCAGTCTAAATGGAATTATATTAGTTTGGTGCGAATGCCGCCATTGACAGGCACATGCGATGGTCGTTGCCGGCTGTCCAGCCGTTTGTTACCGTCCCGGCCGTCGGCACTGCTCTGGTTGATCCTGCAACAGCACTGCTGCTTGGATTTAGATCGAATCTTTCGGTCTGCGAACCGTCCGGGGTAAACGAAGCGC
>QNBS01000173.1 GCA_003644175.1 Planctomycetota bacterium
CGACAAGGTCGTCGAGCAGGTTCGCAATGTCGCGTCTCTGCCGGGCATTGTCAAGGCGTCCTACGCCATGCCGGACGCCCACTGGGGCTATGGATTCGCTATCGGGGGCGTGGCGGCGTTTGACCCCGAAAAAGGCGGCGTGATATCGGCAGGCGGCGTCGGATTCGACATCTCCTGCGGCGTGCGGACGCTCAATACCGGACTCGTCAGGAGCGATATCGAAGGCCGCGCCGCCGAGATCGCCGAGACCCTGTTTCATCGCATACCCGCCGGCGTCGGCAGCACGGGAACTGTGCATCTCGGCAGGACCGGCATCGACGATGTACTGGCAGGCGGCGCCAAATGGGCGGTCGAGCAGGGATACGGCGCCACCGAAGACCTGCGGTTTACCGAGGAGAACGGCTGCATGAAAGGCGCCGGACCCTCCCATGTCTCCGATCACGCCAAGCAGCGACAGCAAAACCAGATGGGCACTTTGGGCTCGGGCAACCATTATCTCGAGATACAGGAAGTCGTCGAAATCTTCGACGCAAAGGCCGCCCAGGCGTTCGGCATTAAGGAAGGCGACATAAAGATCAGCATCCACTGCGGCTCCCGAGGCCTGGGCCACCAGATCGGAACCGACTACCTCAAACGCATGGTCCAGACGGCGCCGCAATACGGACTCGAACTGCCGGATCGTGAGTTAGCCTGCTCGCCGATTAATTCGCCGGTGGGCCAGAGCTATCTGGGCGCCATGCGGGCCGGGATCAATTGTGCACTCGCAAACCGCCAGATACTCATGCACCTTGTGCGACGTGCGTTTGAGACGCTGTTGCCCAAGGCGAATATCAAGCTGCTCTACGACGTCTCGCACAATACCTGCAAGACCGAGGACCACGTCGCCGGCGGCAAGCGGCGGCGGCTGTTCGTCCATCGCAAAGGCGCAACGCGCGCCTACGGCCCCGGCCACGGCGGCCTGCCGGCCGAGTACAAGCACGTCGGCCAGCCCGTCCTCATCGGCGGCACGATGGGTACGGCATCGTATATCCTGGCGGGCAACGAAACCAGCGAAGCCCTGTCGTTCAGTTCCGCCTGCCACGGCGCCGGCAGAACAATGTCCAGGCGTAAAGCCACAAAACTATGGAGCGGAAGAGACGTCGCAAAAAAACTCAAACTACAAGGCGTCCTCATCCGCAGCAAGTCCATGCGGGGCGTCGCCGAAGAAGCACCAGGCGCATACAAAGACGTAAGCGAAGTAGTCAACGTAACAGAACAAGCGGGTTTAGCGACAAAAGTCGCAAAACTCGTCCCCCTCATCTGCGTAAAAGGATAAACTCCCAACCACGTTCGTAGGGGCGACCCCATGTGGTCGCCCTGCGTTTGGGCGGCGTATTTGGGCGACCACGCGGGGTCGCCCTGCGTTTGGGCGGCGTATTTGGGCGACCCCATGTGGTCGCCCTGCGTTTGGGCGGCGTATTTGGGTGACCACGCGGGGTCGCCCTGCGTTTGGGCGGCGTATTTGGGCGACCACGCGTGGTCGCCCTGCGTTTGGGCGGCGTATTTGGGCGACCACGCGGGGTCGCCCCTACGAACCGATTTTGGGCCATTGCCCCGCTGTCATTTCGACCGGAGGCCCGAAGGGCCGTAGCGGAGAAATCCATTAAGAAAACATCGCCGGAGAGCCTGCCCTGAGCGTAGCCGAACGGGCGATTCCATGCAATCTAAATCGAAAATAAAATCGTCAATCAAAAGACCAGGGCGAGGAAGAGGCATAGTGCGCTTATGACGGCGGCGGCGAAGGTGATGCGTGACCATTTTTCGTATCGTGCATAGCCGGGATGATGGTCCTCGAACTCGTAATGGTACTCGTCAAGATCGGAATCGGCGCCTGGACGCATGCGGAGTTTGACCCGGATGTGCGCGACGATTGCGATCACGAACATCGGGCCGGCAATCATATAGATTATCAACATCATAGGCGTATTCCCGAACAGCCGCAGCATTGCGGCTTATATCAATCCTTCAAAAACAAGAATTATTTGGTCGGTTTTTCAATTTGGGCGATTGTTGTCGGAGGGCGCTTGCCGGTTCTTGTCCAGGTGTTGCAGAGCCTTCTTATTCACGTCCGTTGTGGGCCACAGATCGACTACCGCATCCTGCACCCATGTCGAGCCCCCGACCGGACCGTGATAGACGAAGTGGTCGCGATGCAGTTTGCCGTAGCGCGAGGCCTGCCCGCCGCCTTCGACGCTGGGGTAATGGCAGGACTGGCAGGCGCCTTCTGCGCCCTGTTTGGCGTAGTCGCTGAGCACCCACTCGCTGTACGTGCGCTCGATATGCCCGAAAGAGTAAACGGGATCGGCAGGACCGTTTTCTGTTCCCCCGTGGCACATCCGGCATTGCTCAACCCCGGCGAATTCAATGCCTGCCTCTTCGGGCTGCATCCCGGGCAGGAATATCTCGCCGAATAGCACAGGCGTCAAAACTATCGGACAAATAAGGCACAGCCCGGCAATAATGCGACCGTTCACGTGTCTCTCCAGTCTACAGCGACAGGACGAATTCAGCGAGACAGGATATCTCTTTAGCCGACAGCTTCGACGTCTCGCCGTGCTTATCGTCGGTGTTGAATTTCGTCAGAACGTCTTCGATCGTTACAGCCCGGCCGTCGTGAAGGTACGGCCCCGTCCGCCATATCTCCACTAATGTCGGCGTGTCGAACTCGGTGTCGACCTCTCTGTTCCTGCCGGTGCCCACGTTGTACTTTGTCAGATTTGTGTAGAGCGGCGCGGGGTGGCACTCGAGGCAGCCTGCCTTCTTGAAAATCTTCTTGCCCTTGCGGGCAGCGCCGCTGAGTGAGCCTTTTTTAAGGTGCGGGCTCGGCAGCGGTTTGAGCGACATCAAATATTCGTCAATCGCCACGGCGTCTTCCTCCGGGCGAACCGCAAACTGGATGAAGCGAATGCCGCCGCGAACGGCAACTTTGGCGTTGGCCCGAATGCCGGTGATCATCGCAGGCGGAGTCTTGTGGGCCAGCAGAAGGCTCTTGGTGTTCTTGGGATTGCCCAGGCCGTCGTTTAAGAGGTCCCAATTCAGCGCATCGGCGCGGGCGCCGCCGGGATGACAACTGGCGCAACTGTGCCAGTGCTGGAAGCAAAGCGTCGCATCGTTAAAGTGCTGTTCGCCGATACGCGCCCTGGTCATGGCCTTTTGCGGGCCCAACACAATCGACTTTGCCCTCGGACGAATCTCGGGATCGATGTCGATGACGCCGAGCGTACCGCTGAAGTATTCGGCGATATAGACGTTCGTGCCGATAACGGCAAGGCCTCGGGGACCGTTGCCTGCAAGTTTCAGACGACGACGCAGACCCACTAAAAACGCAAGGTCGTTGGGCACATCGTCCGCCGCCGACGAGGCGTCGGAGACCTTCTCACCGGCGGCGGCCTTGTCCAGTTTTGCATGAAGGCCGGCGCGGTCGATCACGCTCAGTTCGTGAGTGCCGGCATGAGTAATCAGTATCTGCTTGCCGTCGGCGGTCAGGACAACGCCGCAAGGATTGGCCCCACCCAGGTCAACATCGTCGACCAGGCATGTGTTGATGAGCTTTTGGCCCGGCACGTCAATGATCGTCAGGGCATTGGTGTTGACCCAGCCGCGTTCTAATTGTGTCGTCGGAAGCTGATACCGTGACAGGATATGCGTTACATAGGCATTGGCGCCGTCGGGCGATATCGCGATCCCGCGAAGGCTCTGGCTGCCGTTGGGCAGTTGGATGTTCTTGACAACCTTTTTCGCCGCCGTATCGATCACCGAAACAACGCTCGCTGCATAATCCTCATCGGCGGCGCCTGCGGGCAGACGGTTGGCGACGAACAGGCTCTTGCCGTCGGCGGTAATCGCCGCCGCCACCGGCTCACGAGGCACGGCGATCGTCGCGGTCTGTTTCTTAGAAGCCAGATCGATGACGCCGATATTATTGTTGAACGTGTTGCAGACATACAGCGTCTTGCCGTCGGGGCTTGCAACGACCGCCTCCGGGCTGTGGCCTGCGGCGATGCGGGCGGTTACTCTGCCGCGTCCCACATCGACAACCTGGACCTTGCCCGCGGCAACCGCCGATGTCACATACAACGTCCGCCCGTCCGGCGAAAGCGCAAGACCCACCGGGCTGTCCGCAACGGCGATAGTCTTTGCCGGCTTGCCCGAGCCGACGTCAAAGACGGCAACCTGCCCGGCCGTAGCCTCGGCAATATAAAGGACCTTGCCGTCAGCGGAAGCCGCCACCGATACCGGCGACAGATAATCCGCCGCCGGGGCCCTCTCGGCGCCCGCCGGCACAACGACAACACACAACACACCTGTCAACAAAATCGCTCTTCTAATTGATTGTCGCATCTTTACTCCTCAAGAAACCGGTTAACAGTATCCATTCATTCAACCAGGGCTTAGCCTCAGTTATCCCGATCCACTCTGGCGGGCAAAATGCTATTCTATCATTTTTGCGATGCCTTTGCCAGTGCAATATTCTTGTCCCAAACGAGGCATTCTGTTTGTGCGTCTTTTGGGGTTATTTTGTTGGTTTGTGGCTTTGGCGTGCGAGAAAGGCGTTTTTTCCGGGTTTTTGGAAATGTTTTGACGCACCGGGCGGGGTGTATTATATTGTGCGGTTTAGGTGCGGGCGGTTTTATACCCTTTGGGGTAGTAAATTCTCGCAAGCGGAGTATTTACTGTTGTAAGGTTACTTACCCGCGTACAAACGGGAATTGGCAATCGCCGGCGGTATAGAGTCGGAGAGAAAGTCTATGGATAACAAGCGAATCGTAGCTGAAGGGATCACGTTCGACGATGTTCTTCTGTTGCCCGGCAAGAGCGATTTTGTGCCGAGCCAGGCGGACACTTCCACACAATTGACCAACAATATCCAAATCAATATCCCGATTATCTCGGCGGCGATGGATACCGTTACCGAAACTGCGCTTGCGATCGCGCTGGCCCAGGAGGGCGGCATCGGAATCATTCACAAAAATCTGGATATCGCCGCCCAGAAACGCGAGGTCGCCAAGGTCAAGCGGTCGGAAAACGGCGTGATTCAGGACCCGCTTACGCTTGCACCCGACGATACGGTCAGCCGGGCGCTGGAGGTGATGAACGAGCAGAATGTTTCCGGCATTCCGATCGTGCGGGGCAGGAAATTGGCCGGTATCCTGACGCGGCGCGACCTGAAGTTTCTCAAGGACGAATCGGTCAGGATCGATACGGTGATGACAAAGGATAATCTCGTTACCGGGCCCGCCGATACCACGCTGGAGCAGGCTATGGAAATCCTCCGCCATCACAAGGTCGAAAAACTGCTGCTGGTCAACGACGGCGGCGAATTGGCGGGCCTGATTACGATGCGGGATATCGACCGGTTCCAGCAGTACCCCAGAGCCGTTCGCGACGAGCGGGGCAGGCTGCGTGTGGGTGCGGCGGTCGGCCCGCAGGACTTTGGGCGGATTGCGGCGATGATCGACGCCGAAGTGGATGGGATAGTCGTCGATACCGCGCACGGCCATTC
>QNBS01000174.1 GCA_003644175.1 Planctomycetota bacterium
CCAAGCTGCGCGGGCATTATCAGTATTATGGTGTCAGTGGCACTCTTGACACCGAAAGGCAAGAGAAACAGAGAAAACAAATGATACCTAAGTGAAAGACCATAGTATGTCTACTCGACCAATTCCCGTCGAAACCCCCAATCTACATTCTACAATATACAATCCCTTGGCCCATTCCCAACCCAGCCAACAGCCAATCGCCAACAGCCAAAAGCCGTTTTTACAAAACGAACCCAATTCCATGACACCCGAAGCAAACGCTAAGTCCTTGTGTACAAAGGGGTTATGGCGAATCCGCCCCAATCCGCCCCGGACTGCGCGATGCGTCTCAGGGCTCTGAAGGATATAAAACCTTTTATTACAATAACTTATAAAGCCTCACAATGCGTGAGGAGTAAATACCATTGGTATTATTCGCAAGCGAGCATCAAGGAGCGGAAAAGCTCCTGTAATGGATTTGCAGCATCTTCTTATCTGTGATCGCGCCGGCTGCTCGCCGGAAGATATCGATCTTGGTCGGGACGAAGATTTTGGCGTCCTCTAACCAGCGTATATTGTAGGCACGGGCGGTTGTGAGGGCGTCATTGGCGGTATTGTGGACCCACACAAAGTCAACCTCCCCATCGTCGGGAGACTGAAGAAGGGTTATGGTTGCCCCCTTTACAGCGCCTCCGGGGAGTTTAATGGGCAGGCGCCATTTGCCGTCGATCCTGACCTGGTCGAGTTTTTCGCCTGATTCGGCGGTGTAGTAACCGGCCGATGCCCTGAATGCCGTGATTATTGCCAGGACGATGTCTCTGTCAATAACGCCGGCAGGCGATTGATCCACTGTGGCGGCGGGTCCTGATGATTTATAGGCGCCGCCGGCTAATTGCCGGCGAAACGTGCCCTCAGGTTCACGAGCGGTTATATAAATGTCGCCCAAAGCAGGTCTTAAAATCTGCTTCTGCTCACTGAAGTAGTCGGCACCCTCACCGAGATAAAAGGTCACAATGCAGTGGGCGACGATCTCGGTTTTATTGCCCCCGGCGGCCGCCCAGGGCGCGGCAGTGTCGGTTGTCAGTGGGTCCTGACACCCGGCAAAAACCAGAAGCAGCCCGACGATAGTCAATGCCGTTGTTTTGCGATTGATCTTCATTTCAGCATCCTCTTCACGCATCACGGATTGGCCAGTTTTTCGAGCCTTGCATATCCGGCGGCGACGTCGGCTTTTGCGGCCCCCATCAGCTGCGCGGCAAGATCGGGCCTGGACTGTCGCAGCGTGCGATATCTGTTTTCACCATAGGCATATTCTTCAAAGTCGCCCGTCGGCGGCTTGGAGTCAAGCTGGAACGGGTTCTTGCCCTCGGCGGCGATCCTGGGGTCAAAGCGGTACAGGGGCCAATAGCCGCAGGCGACGGCCTTTTTCTGTTCCACGGTGCCGTTGGCAAGATTAAAACCGTGGGCGATACAGTGGGCATAGGCGATAATCAGCGACGGGCCGTCGTAGCTTTCGGCTTCGACGAATGCCTTGACCATCTGGTTCGGGTTGGCGCCGTAAGCAACCTTGGCGACATAGATATTACCGTATGTCATCGTGATCACGCCGAGGTCCTTCTTGGCCATGTTCTTTCCGGCGGCGGCGAACTTGGCGACGGCGGCCCTCGGCGTCGCCTTGGACATCTGCCCGCCGGTATTGGAATACACTTCCGTATCCATCACGAGGACGTTGACGTTGGATCCGCCGGCTAATACGTGGTCAAGACCGCCGTAGCCGATATCATACGCCCAGCCGTCCCCGCCGACAATCCAAACGCTTTTCTTGACGAGATAATCGGCAACGCCGAGCAGTCGTTTGCATTCGTCGCAGTTGCTCTTGGTGCACTGGGCCTTGAGTTGATCGATCAGCCCGCGTTGGGCCTCGATGCCGTCCTGCGTGTTCTGTGTGGACATGCCGGCGGTGATCCGGTCGGCCAGGCCCTTGTCGACACAACCGGCGGCGACAACCTTGTCGAGGAGTTCGAGTGCATAGCCGCTGAACTTATCGATCGCCAATCGCATTCCCATGCCGAACTCGGCGTTGTCCTCGAAGAGACTGTTCTGCCACGCCGGTCCTCTGCCGTCGGGTCGCGTGGTGTAGGGCGTCGTGGGCAGGTTTCCACCGTAGATGGACGAGCAGCCCGTTGCGTTTGCGATGACGGCTCTGTCGCCGAACAATTGTGAGACGAGCTTGACATAAGGCGTCTCGCCGCAGCCGGCGCAGGCCCCGCAATACTCAAACAGAGGTGGTATGAACTGGCTGCCCTTGACGCTGTTGCGTTTGAACTTTGTCGGGTCCGTATCGGGAATCGACAGGAAGTATTTGTAGTTTTCGCGTTCAGACAAACGCAGAGGTTCCTGCAGGGTCATGTTGATGGCCTTCTTGCCGGTCGGCTTCTTTTCGGCGTCGCGTTCCTGACCCGGGCAGTTGACCACGCAGGCGCCGCAGCCGGTGCAATCCTCCGGCGCGACCTGAACGGTAAACTTCATGCCCGCCAGATCCTTGCCTTTTGCCTCGGTGCTCTGGAAGGTTTCCGGTGCATCGCCTGCGTACTTGCCGTCGTAGGCCTTGATGCGGATCGTGCCGTGCGGACAGACCAACGAGCACTGGCCGCACTGGATGCACAACTCGGGGACCCACCGCGGGATGTTGACGGCGATGTTGCGTTTTTCGTATTGTGTTGTTCCAACGGGGAACCGCCCGTCGACAGGCATCTGGCTGACCTTGATGTTGTCGCCGCGCCCGGCCATGATCTCGCCGAGGACCTCCCTGACGAACTCGGGTGCGTCGTCCGGAACGGCCTTTGCCATATGCAGTTTGCTCGTCGCCGCCGAGGGAACTTCAACTTCGAAAACTTTGTCGAGCGCCGCATCGACGGCGGCGTTGTTCATGTTGACGATTTTTTCGCCCTTTTTACCGTAGCTCTTCTGGATGGCGTCTTTGATTGCGGTTACCGCCTCGTCGATCCCAATAACGCCGCTGATCTTGAAGAACGCCGTCTGCATGATGACGTTGATTCGTGCGCCCAGCCCTAAGTCCTGCGCGATGCTGATGGCGTCGATAACGTAGAACCTGACTTTTTTATCGATCATCTGCTGCTGGACTTCCGCCGGCAGCGTATCCCAGACCTCGTCCTTTGCGTGAAGGCTGGTCAGCAGAAAGACGCCGCCCGGCTTGAGCGACGACAGCATGTCGTACTTTTCCAGAAAGCTGGGGTTGTGGCAGGCGACGAAATCGGCCTGCTTGATGAGATAGGGCTTGCGGATCAGTTCCTTGCCGAATCGCAGATGCGAAACGGTAATGGCGCCGGCCTTCTTGGAGTCGTAGACGAAGTAGCCCTGGGCGTAGTTGTCGGTGAGTTCGCCGATGATCTTGATGGAGTTTTTGTTCGCGCCCACAGTTCCATCCGAGCCCAGACCGAAGAACATCGCGCCGTAAACGCTGGTCTCAATATCAAAGGATGTATCAATATCGACACTGGTGTTTGTGATGTCGTCGTTAATGCCGACGGTGAACTCCTGTTTAGGCTCAGAGGCGTCGAGATTGTCTAATACCGCCTTGACCGAGGCCGGCGTAAATTCCTTTGAGCCTAAGCCGAATCGACCGCCGACAATGAGCGGGTATTTCTCAAACGCCGTCGCCTTTGCGCCCATGGCCTCGCCGATAGCGGTGCGAACATCCATATACAGCGGCTCGCCCGGAGCGCCGGCTTCCTTGGTCCGGTCGAGAACGGCTATTTTGGTTACGGTTTTGGGAAGGGCCTCGATGAAATGCTTGACGCTGAACGGCCTGAACAGCCGCACCTTGACGACGCCGACCTTTTCGCCCTGTGCCGTGAGGTGGTCGACGGTCTCGTGGACCGTATCCATGCCCGAGCCCATCAGGATGATTACCTTCTCGGCGTCCGCCGCCCCGATATAGTCGAACAGGCGATAACGTCTGCCGACGATTTTCTCGAATTTCGCCATCGTCTCGGCGACGATCTGCGGTGTGTCGCGATAGAACTTATTGACGGTTTCACGGCCCTGGAAGTAGACGTCCGGGTTCTGAGCCGTCCCGCCTATGGTGGGTCGGTCCGGCGTAAGCGCCCTTGCCCGGTGGGCCGCGATGAGGTTCTCGTCGATCATGGCTCGCATGTCGTCGAACGACAGTTCCTCGACCTTCTGAACCTCGTGGCTGGTCCTGAAGCCGTCGAAGAAGTGCAAAAACGGTATCCGCGACGCCAACGTCGCCTGCTGTGCGATCAGCGGCATATCCATGCACTCCTGCACACTTCCGGAGCAGAGCATGGCAAAGCCTGTCTGCCTGATGGACATTGTATCGGAATGGTCGCCGAATATGCTAAGCGCTCCGCACGCCAACGACCTTGACGCGACGTGGAACACAGTCGGCGTCAGTTCGCCGGCGAGACGATACATCGTCGGGATCATCAGCAACAGCCCCTGTGAGGCGGTGAACGTGCTGACCAGCGCCCCGGAAACCAGCGCGCCGTGGATAGCGCCGGCGGCGCCGCCTTCGGACTGCATCTCGGTTACCGACGGAATCGTACCCCATATATTCATCTGGCCGGCAGCGCTCTTGGCGTCGGC
Source organism: Planctomycetota bacterium (assembly GCA_003644175.1). GTDB lineage: Bacteria > Planctomycetota > Phycisphaerae > Sedimentisphaerales > Anaerohalosphaeraceae > B28-G16. The sequence goes on from QNBS01000174.1 coordinate 4,609, forward strand.
GATTTCGCCCATCGCCGAGCTTGGCGTGATCGGATATATCGCAATAATCTCGTTGGTGGCATGAGCCACATGAGTAACGGCCGAATTGCCGTCAATCGTTACCATCTTACGTTTCATAAATCTCTCCGTGACAATAGAATAGTAAAGCCTTCTGCAAAATTGCGATTTGGCATACATGTCAAATCGCAATTTTGCACAACTCATAGACTAAAAAACCGCCCTTGAACCTGCCCGGCAGGCCAAAACAAAGCATTCCAGCAAATTTCACCCAATCGTACATGGCTCTTGTCATTCCCGCGAAAGCGCCGAATCCAGAATAAATCAGTTTCCGCCGAAGAGCCTGCCCTGAGCGTAGACGAACGGGCGGTTTCCGGTTTCTTCGCGACGCATAGCTGAAATACTACGCATTTCATAATAAGAACCCGCCTTATAACATGTCCAAAACCCGCCGGCAACTAATTTTCCCCAAATAGTCCCACAATACAACGACCAAAACCCAAAATTGTGCGAAAAACAACCACAAAAACCACTCCGTGGCAATTTGGCAGGCACAGATCGCAAAGTATCGGCTTTAAAGGTGCGATAATCAGCAAAACCCTTGCCGCTGATTGCCAGCGAGTCATGACGCCAACTTCGCGGGACTGCCGGTGTTGGGGCGTTGTGATGGAGGATGGATGTGGGGATGCGTCAGGGGCATAGCGAATGTGCGCGGCGGTGGGATGTGCGTACAGAAATAGGTTGGAGGAGGTCAAACTGTAAAACGGATTTGTCCAATTCACGCTGAACCAGTATACTGGGACACATGCTCAAGGCGGCAGTAGAGGATTCTCTGCCGCCTGGTGGAGGAACGAGAATCCTAGAGAACTTCATGTATTATGGCGTTATCGATTGGCAGTACGCATGGTTCAGATATCCGGATATTAATTAGACG